>DATJAY010000039.1 GCA_035515795.1 Candidatus Acidiferrales bacterium
ACTTCCTTACTTTAACCATCGCCAATGGCTTTTATTACTATATCCGTGTTCGCAGCGGTATCTTCCGTGTGATTACGATTCCGGATTTTTGGGGCCCGATAATAACGCTTTCGCTTCTTACAATGTTTGTATTTTGGTTCTGGGGACTTTATAGGTATTCTCGATTGCACTCCCGGCTGGATGAGTTCTTGACGGTTGTGAAGGCATCTTCATTTGCAGTCCTTCTTCTTTTCTTTGCAATTTTCTTTGATGACATCACGACCGGTCAGGTTGCTCACTTTCGACTTATGGTGGTTGCCTACTGGACGTTGGTTGTGTTTTGCGCCGGCATCGGACGAGTACTGCTGAGGACTTTTCAGCGCAATCTAATAATTAGAGGATACGGTCTCCATAATGCACTGATAGTCGGGGCCGGCAGAAGAGCTTTAGATGTTTACAATTTGTCCATGAGATATAAGGCGCTCGGTTATAAGCCGGTTGGATTTGTTTCCACAGGTGAATTCGTGCCTGATGGTCTCCCGGCTCCTATCATTAGCACCCTGGATAATCTGACGATCGCAATCCGTAATTCAAATATTCAGGAGGTCATCGTTGCTCTCGAAGAAAGCGAGAGGGAACAGCTCTACAGAATAATGTCCGAGGTAAACGGTGAGAATATCTCGATCAAAATAGTTCCTGACTTGCACGATGCGGTCTCTGGCCAAGTGAAAGTCGGTCAGTTGTATGGGTTCCCGTTTATTGAAATCATGCCTCAGCTCATGCAGCCATGGGAAGAAGCCACTAAGAGAACGATAGATGTCCTTTTCTCGTTTCTCGTTTTGGCACTCGGATCTCCGCTTTGGGTTTTGGTAGCGTTGGCAATACGATTGGAATCCAAAGGGACGGTTATATATAAGCAGGATAGAGTAGGTCAGGAAGGTCGCAGCTTTACGCTCTATAAGTTTCGCTCAATGTATGAAAATGCTGAGAAGCATACCGGTCCTACTTGGGCCGACAGAAATGATCCTAGGATAACACATGTCGGAAGAATTCTCAGAAGAGCTCATATCGATGAGATTCCTCAATTCTTTAATGTCCTGAAAGGGAACATGAGTTTGGTTGGTCCGCGGCCAGAGAGGCCATTTTTTGTGGACCAGCTTTCTGCACAGATCCCGTTGTACAGGCGAAGATTGAAAGTAAGGCCCGGCATAACTGGATGGGCACAGATAAAACATTCGTACGACCAGAGTGTTGATGATGTGAAAATCAAACTGCAATTTGACCTGTTTTATATTGAAAACATGTCCCTCAGGATGGATTTTAAAATCGCCATTAACACAATCTTTCACATGATTTCAGGAAAGGGGCACGCATAACGAGAGATAAATTTTGAACTATGTCACTTAAACTTTAATATTGTATAGAATCATTAACCAGCATGCAGATAAAATCTCCAGGTAAGACACTTGTAATTATTCCGACCTATAACGAAGCGGAGAATATTGACAGGGTTATCGCTCAAACTTTGGATTCGAGCCCTGAGGTTTCAATCCTGGTGATCGATGACAATTCACCGGATGGAACTTCAAGGATAGTCGAAGACATTTCAAAGCGGGATAGCCGAGTGTATCTTTTGAGTCGTACGAGTAAATCCGGATTGGGAACCGCTTACGTTGCCGGCTTCCGTTATGCTATCATAAATGGCTATGACTATGTCATGGAGATGGATGCCGATCTTTCCCATGATCCCGCTGATATCCCCAGGTTCCATGAAGCATTGATGAATCACGCAGATGTTGTCGTCGGTTCTCGCTACGCATTCGGAGCCTCCGTGCTTAATTGGCCAATGAAACGACTCCTGTTGAGTTACGGCGGCAATATTTTTGCGCGCGTCGTGACGGGAGTGCCGGTCCACGACATGACTGCCGGTTTCAAAGCCTTCAAGATTGATGTCCTTAAGTCGGTGAATTTAGGTTCTATTCGTTCAAATGGCTATGCATTCCAGGTAGAGATGAATGTCCGGGCTTATAGGGAAGGCTTCAAAATTATGGAAATACCGATTGTCTTCACCGAGAGACGTGAAGGCACAAGCAAGATGTCCAAGAAGATAGTCTTCGAAGCGATGAAGATTGTTTTGATACTCGGTCTGGGAAGAGTTCTGAAATTTTTGAAGCGGCGCAAGAGTCGATGACCAAGGTCTCGGTAATAATTGTAAGTTATAATGTCAGAGAATTTCTCGAAAACTTACTCGCATCTTTGCGGCACTCACTTGTCGGCTTGGATTCGGAGATTATAGTGGTTGACAACTCTTCTGATGATGACACGGTCGAGTTTGTGAAAAGAGATTTTCCCGAGGCGAAGATAATAGAAAATCGGACCAACGTCGGATTCGGTAAGGCGAATAATCAGGGCGCTAAAATCGCCAAGGGGGAATATCTTTTGATAATAAATCCGGACGCTGTAGTTCAGGAAGACACAGTGAAAGAAATGATTGATTTCATGGCTGCACATCCGGAAGCCGGCGCGGCGAGCTGCAAGGTATTGAACGCCGACGGCACTTTACAGAAATCATGCAGGAGAGGATTTCCGACACCATGGGTTGCATTCACAAGAATTTCCGGCCTGAGCATCCTTTTTCCTCGCACAAAGACTTTCGGAAAATATAATCTCACGTATTTGGATCCCGAAAAGGTTCACGAGGTGGACGCGATCGGTGGAAGCTTCATGTTCATTCCAAGACGGGTTTTCCTGGAGGTAGGGGGATTCGACGAGGCCTATTTCATGTACGGTGAAGACATCGATCTCTGTTACAAAATCAAGCAAGCAGGGTATAAAGTCTACTATACCCCCCAAACGACGGCGATACATTTCAAAGGCGAAAGCACGAGACGCAGCAGCATTAATCAGACTTACGAGTTTTACCGGGCGATGAATGTATTTGTCGAAAAACGATATGGTACTGGAACGTTACTTTCGCGGCTGTTGAATGGTGCGATTATTATTAACCGACAAACTCGGACGTTCATGAATTTTGTTGTGAAAATATCTCCCATGCTGGCTGATTTCTGCACCGGTGTAGTTGCCGTTTTTGTCGGGGAATTTTTTAAGGCACACCGCATCTTTGAGATACCGGGATACGGCCGCCCGTTTGTTTATTTTGGCCCCGCAGTCGCCTTCATTTTATTCGGCGCGGGATTTGGAATCTACGGAGAAAATAAGTTTTCCGTCAGGCTTTCTTTCCTGAGCACGCTCCTGACTTTCCTGCTGTTTTCGTCGCTGACATATTTCTTCAAGGAATTTGCTTTCTCAAGATTGATAGTCCTGGTTGCATGTTTCATCATGGCGGTAATCATACCCGGTTGGCGCCTGCTCTATCAACTGAAGACTTCAGTGGGTCCGAAAAGGCACCCGGTATTCGGGAGGAGAACTCTTGTTGTCGGCACAGACGAACGCGCCGTGGAACTGATAAGGAAAATCCGCGCCAAGATATCGATGGGTTATGAAATAGTGGGCATCGTATCGGAACTGCCGCTGCTGGAGACACGAATCTTAGGAATCAGAATCGTAGGAGCTTTGTCCGAGTTGCCGCAGATTATTTGGGAAAGAAAGATAGATGAAGTGATCTTTGCATCGGGAAAAATATCTTACTCACAAATGCTCCAGACAATATCAAATGTGAATAAGTCCGGCGTGAGTTTGAAACTTGTTCCGGATACCATAGATGTCATTGTCGGAAAGACTTATGTTGACGGTTTAGCGGATGTCCCGCTTCTCGATATTGACTACAATATCAACCGGACAAGGAATAAAGTTCTTAAGAGAGTATTTGACGTTTTGTTCGCTGTCGCAGGCATGATCTTGTTATGTCCGGTCGCATTAGTCAAGCGGTCGAACTCGATACGGAGAGTGTTTGAAAAACTTCCCGGTGTAATAAAGGGAGAACTGTCCGTCGTGGGGTGTTCGGAATATTATCCACAGGGAAACGAAAAGATTTTCGGAAAGGTTGGTATAACAGGCGTAGTTCAGTTAAACCGCGGGCAATTCCTTTCAGATGAAGAGGTCGAGAAGCTCTATGTCTACTACGCGAAGAACCAATCGTTCTGGCTGGATCTGGAGATAATAGCAAAGAGTTTTCTTCAGATGTTCCGCTAAGGTAAGACTCCTTACTCACCTCAATTCTCTCGCATTGGCGACGTGGAAATAGCTGAGGGCAAGCCATCCGAATAATCTGTGATAGGTGGTCAATGATCTCCGAATTTCATCCTTGACATTGGAAACTCAATACACTAAATTAGTTTCCATGGTTACGGACGAGAGCGAAATAAAACAAGAGATAGTCGACTTGGCTTACCGCAAGTTCAGTCAGCATGGCTTTAGAAAAGTCACGATGGACGAAATCGCTGCCGAGCTCGGAATAAGCAAGAAGACTGTCTATAAGCATTTTGAAAGCAAAGAGGCAATCCTTGAGGAGATAGTTGAACAGCGAATCAAACGCGGCCAGGAAGCCCTTAAGTCGCTTCTTTCCGCGGATGGTTCCGTCGACGAGCGAATCAAACAGGTCGCTGAAATGTTTCCCAGGATCGTCGATCCGGATTGGCAAAGGTTGATTTCCGGCGTCGTACACACCGTGCCGTCGGTCGCCAGGAAAATCCAGACGATTTTAAAATATTTTATCACTGAAGTCGTCCCTAAGATATTGAGGGAAGGTCAAAGAGAAGGCACTGTCAGGAAAGACTTGAATGTCGACCTATTTACCGTTGCTTACTTAGGAGCCGCCAAAGAAGTTTTCAACTCGGATTTTCTTCAAAAGCATCCGGTCACTGAAGAAGTAATTCCAAAACAATTGATGAAGATTTTTATGGAAGGAGTTTTGGTCAGAAAATGAACCGTGTAAATTGGCAGAGTTTAGAGCGTGGGAAGCATGAAGTTGTTGATATGATGGTCGCCATGGTAGCGTGTGCCGTTACGGCTTCATTCATTGGTTGTGGCTCCAATTCAAGTAAGAACCGGGTCGACGCGACGGGAACCATTGAAGCTACCGAAAGCTCAATTGCTGCTCAAGTGCCGGGTCGAATTCTCAAAATGAATTATGAAGAAGGCGCAATCATGAAAAAGGGGGACACGCTCGCTGAGATCGACCATCGCACATTTCAACAGCAAGTCAATCAGGCGCAGGCTGCTTATGAAATGGCAAGGCAGCAGTATGATTTACTGGTGAAAGGTGCACGAAGCGAGGACTTGCGAGTAGCCGAAGAGTCGGTGAAACAGGCCGAAGCAAATTTCAATCTGGCAAAACTCGCGCTCGACAGGACGCAGAAACTTTTCAGGGATCACAGCGTCTCGCAATCACAGATGGATGCGGCTCAAACGCAATATGATGTGGCCTCCGCACAGATGACATCCGCTCAGCAAAATCTTGAAAAGGTGCAGCATTTCGCCAGGCCTGAAGAAATTCGTTCCGCTGCAGCTCAAGTTCAGCAGGCGCAGGCCATGCTTAACAGTGCTCAAATTTCATTTCAGCGCTCGTATGTTACGTCGCCTTACGATGGCACAGTTCTGGAGAAACTTGTCGAGATTGGAGACTATGCGAACATCGGGACACCGATCTATACCATATCGGATTTGCAGACGATGAAGATGACCGTTTACGTAAGCGAAGTTGACCTCGCAAGAGTTAGACTTGGCGACGATGCGAAAGTGCTTCTGGACGGTCTGCCGAATCATCCCTTCGATGGAAAAGTGATTTATATTTCCCCGACTGCAGAGTTTACTCCGAAGAACGTGGAGACGAAAGAAGATCGGATCAAATTGGTTTTTGCTGTAAAGATCGGAATAGCGAATCCTGAAAATTATTTGAAGGCGGGTTTACCTGCCGATGCAGCTATTTATACGAAATAACGACCCGTATCGGACAGAACTCATCGACTGATCACCGGTAGCTAAAAATGTTTATTCAGATACAAAATCTCACGAAAAAATATGGAGACCTCGTCGCAGTTGACAATGCCTCGCTGGCGATAAATCGCGGAGAACTTGTCGGAATTATCGGGCCCGACGGCGCAGGCAAAACGACGTTCATGCGGATGCTTGCAGGGGCTTTGACGCCGAGCAACGGAAGCATGGTGATCGACGACAAAACTTTTAAAGAAAATCGCCAGGAGTTGAAAGAAGAAATCGGCTATCTGTCGCAGGTGAGTCAGGCTTACGGCGATTTGACTGTATGGGAGAATATCGAGTTCTTTGGAAAAATCCACCATGTCAAAGATTGGCAGGAGCGGGGAGAAAAACTTCTCGAGTTTGCTCGTCTGAACAACTTTAAAGTCCGTTTGGCCGATCAGCTTTCCGGCGGAATGCGGCAGAAACTCGGAGTTTGTTGCGCGGTTATTCATCAGCCGAAGATTCTAATTTTGGATGAACCGACGACCGGGGTCGACCCCGTATCGCGAAGGGAGCTCTGGTTGATACTTGCGGCGTTCTTGAAAGATTCAATGACGATATTGATCTCCACGCCGTATCTCAACGAAGCGGAGCGCTGCAACAGGGTTGCGTTGTTTAACCAGGGCAGACTTCTGAGATATGATACCGTGACGGCATTGACTTCGGAAACATCGCTGATGGTCTTTGAAATACATTCGGAAAATTTAAGCAAGGCATACGACGTGGTTTCAAAATTTGGTTTTGTCGATAACGTCACAATACTTGGCGACAGGATAGATTTTGTAGCGGATCATTCTTCGGAAAGTAACATAGGATCTGTCTTAGATGAAGTGCGGAAAGTAGTCGATCCGAACGCGGAGATGAAACAAATCGGCGCATCGCTCGACGATATTTTTACTAGTATGATAAAAGAATAGTTTTCAGTGGCCATTCGTTAACTGAACGCCATGTACCGAAAACTGAATACTGAAGAAACGGAGGAAATAAAAGTGGAAAAAATATTTTTGATAATTGTCGGTTGTTTGATATTGTCCATCGGCTATCAGCCATCAGCCGCGTACGCCCAGGAACCGCTGACTTTGCAGGACGCAATTCAAATTGGATTGGAAAATTCCAAGTCCCTCAAGATATCCGAGCTCAATGTTGATTATGCCCAGGAGAAATCCAGTGAGGTCAATGCAAATCGCTGGGCCAATCTGTCTTTCAAAGGTGGATACACTAGACTGTCCACTATCCAGCCATTCGATCTTACAATACCTCAAGGGGCTTTTGGCACAATACCTGCTGGAGTTCTCGGCCCTAATCCGGTTCCTTTTCCGAACTCGAACGTATCATACCCTCTTTACTCAAACGTTTATAATTATTACAACTTACAACTGCAGCTTCAGCAGCCTCTTTTCACGGGACTCCAGCTTGAGAACTCTGCGAAGGCCGCCGAGAGAACCGCCGAGGCGACAGCCTTCGACTCAAAAGCAGATAAGTCGAATTTGAGAGTACAGATCGCGACAGCATACTGGAATCTTTTTCAGGCTTTCGAAGCACAGCAGTTCATGCAAGAAAATTTGGACAGGACAAATTTGCATTATCAACAGGCACAGGACATGTTGAACCAGGGGATGCTGACTCAGAGCGATGTGCTGAGCGCGAAGGTGCAGGTTTCGAACGCCCAGTTGATGCTACTTGATGCACAGAACAACCTGAGATTGGCAGCGGTGGCATTGAACAACGTCCTCGGAGTGCCGTTGAACACCGAGTACAAAATCACATCCGTTCCTCAGACAGGCGACACGACCATGCAGGATATAAGTGCACTTCTGCAGGCGGCTCTAGAAAACCGAAATGAGCTTCAATCTCTGAAGTTGAAGGAAGAAGCAGCCGACGCTGCCGTTGCGGCCGCCTGGGGAGGATATCTTCCACAAATAGCATTGGTCGGCGATTATTATTATCAGCGTCCGAATCAGAGGATTCAGCCGCCGATAGACGCGTTCAAGGATACTTGGGATGCCAGTGTTCAAGTCAGCCTCCCTATCTGGAATTGGGGACAGACTGAATCAAAAGTCGATGAGGCCAGAGCTCAGAGAGAGCAGGCAGAATGGGCGCAGAAGCAGGCCGCCGATGCGGTATATCTCGATGTAACTCAAAGCTATCTCAACTTCAAACAGGCGAAGGATAAAATCGCTGTGGCACAAACCGCGGTAAATGATGCGGAAGAGAGTTATAGGATATCCGACCAGAAATTCAAAGTCGGTCTGGTAACGAATACCGATTTGATGGATGCGGAGATTGCGTTGCTGCAGGCGAAGTTGAATTACACTCAAGCACTCACCGGTTTGGAAATCGCGCGGGTGAGCTTGGAAAAAGCAATCGGTCAATTATAAGCCAAAATCTTCTGAGGCTGAACTAGAAATGTCATTAGCGATAAAATCTACGAATCTTACGAAAACATTCGGAAGCTTTACCGCGGTGGATGCGATTTCGTTCGAGGTCGAAGAAGGGAAAATCGTCGGCTTCATTGGCGCGAACGGAGCCGGAAAGACTACGACCATAAAGATGCTGTGTGGACTTACTAAACCGACGTCCGGTGAAGCCATGGTTGCGGGTTATGACGTAGCGCACCATCCCGAGCAGGTCCGGCAAAGCATCGGCTATATGTCGCAGAGATTTTCGCTGTACCATGATCTGACGGTAAGAGAGAATATAGAATTTTACGGCGGCGTCTACGGACTCCGCAACAACGAACTGAAAAAAAGGCTGGATTGGGTCGTGGAGGTCGCTGATTTGAAAGGGAGAGAAGACATTTTGACGAAGGATCTCCCGCTCGGATGGAGACAGAGGCTTGCGCTGGGATGTGCGGTATTGCACGAGCCGAAAGTCGTCTTTTTAGATGAACCGACAAGCGGTGTCGATCCGGTAATTCGGGACAAATTCTGGCAATTGATCGGCAGGCTCTCTCAAGAGGGAGCGACTATTGTCGTTACCACTCATCATCTTGAAGAAGCGGAGTTCTGTGAAAGCATTATTATGATGCATCTCGGAAAAATCGTAGTGCAGGGATCGCCGGAAACGATTAGGAAGCAGTTTTCCAATTTACCTTTGTTTGAAATTGAAACTCTGCAGGCGCTGCGGGTTTTTAATTTGCTTGAACCGGAGCCATGGATTTCGGAGGCAGCAGTTTTCGGAGGGAGCGTTCATGTCTACGCCGAGGGGAACGATCCAATCGGTGCCATCGAACGACTCTTGAAGAAAAACCAGATCGAAAAATACACGATCGCGAAGGCCGCCCCGACACTTGAAGACATTTTCATAAATGCGAACAAAGCCGGGGTGAAGTGATAAAGACGCAGCGGCATAAAATAGAGTTGTGTATTATTCAATTTTATGTTTGAAAATATACTGACAATTTACACAAAAGAGTTCCGCCAGCTTAAACGCGACAGGTTGACCCTCGCAGCAATTATTTTTACGCCTGTGATGATGCTCCTGCTGTATGGATACGCACTCAATTTCGACGTAAAGCACGTGAGGCTGGGCCTGCTTGATGAATCGCATTCGAAAGAAAGTCGGGAATTGGCTCAGAAGTTTTTCAGCACGGAATATTTCGATTTCGCGGGAAATGTGCCGGAAGAACCTGCGATTGATAAATACATCCAGGACGGGAAGGCTGCGGCCGTTATGGTCATTCCCCGGGACTATGCGAAAGACATCTTGCTCGGTCGGAGCACGGAAATACAAATTGTGGTCGATGGAACAAATTCAAACAACGCTACCATCATTTTGGGCTACGTCGATGGAATAGTTCAGAACTATTCCCAGGATTTGACGGTGAATTATATGAATCAAAAAGGCTTTTCAATTTCACCGGGAGCGATAGATTTTCGGCCGAGAGTCTACTATAATCCGGAATTGCAAAGTATGAAGTACCTCGTGCCGGGTCTCGTGGCTTTTATCTTGATGGTGCTGACGATGCTGGTCCCCGCAATTTCAATCGTGCGTGAAAAGGAACGCGGCACCATGGAACACATTCTTCTTGCGCCCGTGAGATCGTTGGAAGTAATACTCGGGAAAACGTTCCTATATTTTATTTTGTCTTTATTGGCGACGGTCGCAGTGATCACAGTCGGTGTCATCCTTTTCGGGATACCGATAAGAGGGAGTATTTTTCTGCTTGGATTCGTGACCATTCTATTCTTGATTGCTAGTCTCGGAATAGGAATTCTTATATCGACGGTTACGGTAAACCAGGCGCAAGCCTATTTGGCTGCCGGGGCACTTGGATTTTTGCCGAACATGATCCTGTCGGGATTTATTTTCCCGATCAGTAGTATGCCCTTCTGGCTGCGATGCATAACTTATATTTTTCCCGGGCGATACTTCATCGCTTCGTTGAGGGCGATACTGCTGAAAGGTGCGGGTATCCTGAGTATTTGGGACCAGATCTTACCTATGGTTCTCATTCTTGTCATCGTGCTCATAACTGCATCGAGACGTATGGCGACGAAAGGTATCTGACATGAAAAGAGTGTTTCACGTTGTAAGAAAAGAATTTCTTCAAATGAAAAGAGACCGCAGAATGGTCGGAATGCTTTTCGCGGCCCCGATCCTTCAGCTGGTTCTTCTCGGATATGCTGCTTCGCTGGATATAAAGAATATACCTATGGTCGTCTGCGACCTGGATAACAGTAAACAAAGCAGAGAGTTAATCGAGCATTATTCCGGTTCCGGATATTTCAACCTGGTCGGCAATACACAGGATATTAACGACATAGACAGCTACTTCCAGAGCGGCAGGGCGGGAATCGCTCTTATAGTCCCTGTTAACTTTGGCCGCGACTTATTAGCTGGAAGGAATCCGCAGCTTGCAGTGGCTGCCGATGGATCGGATTCGAACACCGGTGGAATAGGTTTGAGCTACGCAAGCAACATTGCCTTGAGCTATGCGCGGAGCATACTGGTACAACGTGCAGAAAAGCTCAATGTTATAAAAAATCCCGACGATCTGCCGCAGGTGAGTGCACAGACAAGATCCTGGTATAATCAAGATTTGAAGAGCGTGTATTTCATGGTGCCGGGTGTCCTTGTAATGGTATTGATGCTGGTTATGACTGTTATCAGCGCCATGGCGATAGTAAAGGAAAAAGAAGCCGGCACGATCGAGCAGATAGTTGTTACGCCGCTGAGCGATCTGGAATTTATTCTCGGGAAGATGATCCCGTTCACGGCGACAGGGTTTATCCAGGTATCTCTGGTTCTCATCGTTGCTGTTTTCTTTTTCAAGATACCGTTGACAGGAAGCCTCCCTGCCCTGCTTTCGTTGAGTATTCTGTTTGTTATCGTAGGTCTTGGTCTTGGAATATTTGTCTCCTCAATCTCAAAAACTCAGCAGCAAGCAACGATGACGGCTCAATTCTTATTATTGTTTCCGATGCTGATACTCTCCGGATTCATATTTCCCATAGAGAATATGCCGAAGTTTTTTCAGTACCTGACTTATTTAATCCCGATGAGATACGCGCTTGAAATTGTGCGCGGAATATTTTTGAAGGGAGATAGCTTCGGTGACCTTATCCCGCAAACCATTGCACTACTCATCATCGGCAGCGTCGTTCTTTCGTTGAGTGTGAACAGGTTCAGAAGGTCACTGAGATGACATCGCCGGCGATCTACAATCGATGATTTACGATCCTGTATCGCGGGCACACATCGTGAGTCTTCGATATCAAATCTTTAATTCTTACGCGCCCTCGCGCTCGGTCGTGGTTCGCAGACGTCTTGTCGGTATATTAAGGACATCTTCCGGAAAATATTCAGAGAGGAATGCGACTGCATCCTTAATTGAAATGACTCCAATCGGTTCACTTCTCTCATTTACAATAGGAATGTGCCTGTATCCGTCGATGTGCATCAGATTCAACGCATGCCCGATCGAATCATCCATCTGCAGACTTTCCGGATCCTCCGTCGAAAAGTCGGAGACCGCGATGCTTTTGAGGTCATTCAATTTGCCGGCCACTTTATATAATAAATCCCTCTCGGTAAAAATACCCGTGAGTTTGTTTGATTCTGCCAAAAGCACGCAGCCTATCTTGTGTCTCTGCATCTCCTCAACGACTTTTTGAACTGGAGTCGAAGGGGGAACAGCTATTGCTTCCTGAAGCTTCAATGCTTTTATCGGCAATCTGAGAACCTCATTTGATAGCACCTTCGCACGCCGCCGTGGGTCTTCGTACATCTCTTGAAGCTCATCGTTCAATTCTTCTGTCATGGTGCTCCTCCGTCATTAAATCAGAAACGAAATTCAAACTTCTTGCATTTAGAAGCTAAAGAATTCGGAATTGAATTTCAAATTTCATGTTCGAAAATATCTTGAAGGCGGCGCTCGGCCGTCTCCTTGATTTTCTTTGATTTCTTGGTTAATATTTTGTCTAGTTCAGTCCGCTTAATGCGGATTTTTAGTAATTAACGAAATGCTCCTACCCACTATGTTGAGATCGTGATGTTCGGCGGCGTCGACTATTTCAAAACCGAAGATCTTCTATCCACGGAAGAGAAGCTGATCAGAGACGCCGTGCGAGACTTCGTGTCTCAGGAAATAACTCCGATTATCGAAATGCATTATCGAGAAGGAACATTTCCGGTTCATCTCGTCAAGAAGATGGGCGAACTCGGATTCCTCGGCTCAACTCTTCCCACGAAGTACGGCTGCGCAGAACTCAACAATATCTCATATGGACTAATCATGCAGGAACTCGAACACTGCGATTCGAGCATCCGGAGTTTTGTGTCCGTGCAAAGCAGCCTTGTCATGTACCCGATTTTTGCGTTCGGCTCCGATGCGCAAAAGGAATATTGGCTGCCGCGGCTGGCAAAAGGGGAGGCGGTCGGCTGCTTTGGTTTGTCGGAACCCGATCACGGCTCGGATCCGGGGGCTATGATTACTCATGCAGAGAAAAAGGGTGACGGATATATCTTAAACGGGGCAAAGATGTGGATTACGAACGGGACAATTTCCGACGTTGCCGTCGTGTGGGCGAAACTCGACGGCAAGATTAGAGGTTTTCTGGTCGAGAAAGGCACGGCGGGATTCTCTGCGCCTGAAATGAGAGGTAAGCATTCTCTCCGGGCGTCGATCACAAGTGAACTCGTTTTTCAAGATTGCGAAATACCCGGCAAAAATCTTCTGCCGGAATCGGACGGATTGAAATCCCCGTTGATGTGCCTCGATCAGGCTCGCTACGGAATCGCTTGGGGAGCAACCGGTGCAGCAGCGGCGTGTTACGAGACGGCTTTGAACTATGCGAAATCGAGAATTCAATTTGGCAAACCTATCTCTGCATTTCAGATGACTCAAGAGAAGCTGGTATTCATGCTGACGGAAATAACCAAAGCTCAGCTTTTAAATTATCAGCTCGGAAGGTTAAAAGACCAGGGGAAAGCAAAGCCTTCACAGATTTCCATGGCCAAGCGGAACAATGTCCATTTTGCGCTGGAGATCGCTCGTGTTGCAAGAACCATTCTCGGTGCAAACGGGATCCTGGATGAATATCCGATCATGCGCCACATGGCAAACCTTGAGAGCGTCTATACTTACGAAGGTACCCACGATATTCATACATTAATTATCGGAAATGATATTACAGGAAATCAAGCCTTCACTTGATGGAGAAAATCTAAATGAAAATTGGAAGAAAGATTACCGGCGATGCATTGACGTTTGACGATGTCCTCTTAATTCCGAATTATTCCACCGTCCTGCCGCGTGAAACGGATGTGCGGACGCGCTTGACGAAAAAAGTCTGGCTTAATATTCCTCTTGTCAGCGCTGCTATGGATACCGTCACAGAAGGAGAACTCGCCATTGCGCTTGCGCGTGAAGGCGGCATCGGGATCATTCACAAGAATTTTTCCATCGAGCAGCAGGCAAAGGAGGTTTCTCTTGTAAAGCGCTCGGAAAGCGGAATGATCGATGATCCGATCAAGCTGGAACCCGATCGACCAATCCGTGAAGCCGTTGCCTTGATGAATCAATATCATATTTCCGGTATTCCTATCGTGAATGGAGAGCGACTCGTCGGCATTCTTACAAATAGAGATTTGCGATTCGTCGATGACCATGACCGGAAAATCAGCGAGTACATGACGAAAGACCATCTTGTTACCGCGAGGGTCGGCACTACACTGGAGGATGCCGAGAAAATTCTCCAGAAGCATAAAGTGGAAAAGCTTCCTGTTGTAGATTCGTCAGGCAGGCTGCGTGGCATGATAACTTACAAAGACATTCAAAAGAAAAAGAGCTTCCCGAATGCCTGTAAAGATGGACGGGGCAGACTGCGCGTCGGAGCAGCCGTCGGAGTGAAATCGGAAACGGTGGAGCGTGTTGAAGCTTTAGCTAAAGCCGGGGCGGACGTCGTCATTGTCGATACGGCTCATGGACACTCCCGCGGTGTCATAAACATGGTGAGGGAATTGAAAAAGAAATTTCCGCAATTGCAGTTAGTTGCCGGGAATGTCGGGACGCGTGATGGCACGGTCGAATTGATTAAGGCAGGTGTCGATGCGGTGAAAGTGGGAATTGGACCGGGCAGCATTTGCACGACCCGCGTCGTGGCAGGCATCGGGATTCCGCAAATAACTGGTGTAATGGAATGCGCCGCCGCTGCTGCCAAATATGACGTACCGATAATCGCCGATGGTGGAATTAAACAGACGGGCGATATTGCGAAAGCAATCGCGGCCGGTGCGGACTCCGTGATGATCGGAAATTTGTTTGCAGGCGTGGAAGAAAGCCCCGGTGAGAAAGTTCTGTACGAAGGGAGAGCTTACAAAACTTATCGCGGCATGGGTTCGCTTCAAGCGATGAAGGCCGGGAGCAGCGATAGATATTTTCAGGATGTTGAGGACGACATAAAAAAGCTTGTTCCCGAAGGAATCGAAGGACGGGTTCCATATCGAGGTCCACTCAGCGACACGGTTTATCAGATGGTGGGGGGACTGCGAGCGGCAATGGGCTACGTAGGGTGCAAGAACATTCAAGAGTTGAAAAAAAATGGAAGGTTTGTGAGGATAACTTCTGCCGGACTCACAGAGAGTCATCCTCATGATGTCGATATAGTTCAAGAGGCTCCTAACTACCGCGTATGACATACTCGGATAGCTCGGTCCTCAGTTCGAATCTCCAGAAGCAATCATTGGCTTCGATAAAGAGTCTCCAAACGTACATCCGCAAGAATCGCCTGGACGCCTTCTTTCTTGCCGACATTTCGAATGTCAGGTATCTCACGACGTTCAGCGGCACAGCCGGGTTTTGTCTTGTTTTCTCCGACGCCGCCTATTTCCTGACGGATTTTCGCTACAAAGGCCAGGCGAAAGAGGAAGTAATCAGCTGTAAGATAGAAATTTTCAGCGGGAAGCTTTTCGATTACCTTGGCAGAAATTTTTTCAGGACGCGGGCGCGGAAACAATTCTCTGTAGGAATAGAAGATACTCTCTCGATTGATGCACATTCGAAACTGAGCGAGGTGTTGCAAAACTGCAGACTTGTAAAAACAAGCGGCGTTGTCGAGAAACTTGCTTCAGTCAAATCTGAACCGGAGGTCGAAAGGATTAAGAATGCCTGCTCGGTTAGCGGAACCGCACTTGACCTTCTAGTTCAAGAAAACTGGCTGGGAAAGAGGGAAAAAGATTTGTCCGCGACTCTCGAATTCAACCAGAAGATCCTCGGCGCATCGAAAGAGTCGTTTGATACAATTGTGGCCGGAGGACCGCGAGGCGCGTTGCCTCATGGTGTTGCGTCCGATAGAGGGATTGAAGACAACGAGTTTGTCACGATTGATTTTGGATGCGTCTATGATGGATATTCATCCGATATCACGAGGACATTTCAAACAGGTTCGCGGATCAATGCGAAGCTGGAAAAGATTTTTCAAGTGGTTTATGATGCCCAAAGGAAAGGGATTGATGCTGCACATCCAGGCACTGCAGCCCGGAAGGTTGACAAAGCTGCCAGAGATTACATTGAAAAGAAAGGTTACGGCAAATATTTCGGCCATGGTCTAGGCCATGGCATTGGACTGCGGGTTCATGAGTTGCCGAGAATATCCAAGATCAGTGAAGATGTGCTCGAGGTAGGGAACGTCATCACGATCGAACCCGGCATTTATATCCCGAAATTAGGAGGAGTAAGAATCGAGGACGATTTCCTCGTGACGAAAGACGGACTCGAACAACTTTCACATTTTTCAAAAGATAGGGACTACTATTTAGCTCATGGCTCGTGGATGCCATAGCGATACGAAAGGATTTCAAATGAATGGCAAATAAGGTACTGGTTGTGGCCTATTATTTCCCGCCGATGGGATTGAGCGGCGTTCAGAGAACACTCAAGTTTGTCAAGTATTTGCCGAATTACGGCTGGGAGCCCACCGTTTTGACTATCACGCCGACGGCGTATTACGCTTTAGACTACGGTATGCTGCGCGAACTTACCGAAAGTAATGTCAGAACCGTCAGGACAAATTCGCTCGATCCAACTCGACTTTTCGAGAGTGGGAAACCGGTTAAGATGCCGCACGAGAAGCTCAGAAATTTTTTCAGCGCGATAAGTCAGGCAATCTTCCTTCCGGACAACAAAATCGGATGGAAGCATGAAGCGATTAAGGCCGGAAGAAAACTTCTTCAACAGGAAGAGTTTAACGTCATCTTCTCGACAGCGCCTCCTTATACCTGCCATCTTATCGGTGCAGCGCTGTCAAAGGAATTCAGTGTACCTCTTGTCGTAGATTTCAGGGATTCATGGGTTGATAATCCTTTACATTTCTACCTCACCCCGTTGCACAAATTGATGCACCAGATACTCGAAAAGAAGGTGTTGAAGACTTCAAATCGAATAATTACGATCAATCGCAGAATAAAAGAGCTGATGCTTCGTCGTTATCGGTTTCTCAACTATAATGACATCGCTATAATCCCGCAAGGTTACGATCCGGAAGATTTTCACGTCGATAACCCGCTCAAGCTGCCGGTCTCCAAGCGAATGAGATTCACGTATGCCGGCACATTTTATCGCAATCGAACGCCGAAATATTTCCTTCGGGCATTATCGGAAGTTGTGAAGGAAAATCCGAAATTGAAAAGCAAGATTGAAGCTGTTTTCATCGGGAAATTCAGGAAAGAGAATCTTACAATGGTTGAATCGCTCGGGCTGGCTGACGTTGTCAAGGTTTTCGGATACTTAGATCATAAATCCACGGTCAGGTATTTGATTACCAGCGATGTGTTATGGATGACGATCGGCAACGGGAAGGGTGAAGATCAGATATCAACCGGAAAACTTTATGAGTACGTCGGAAGCAGGAAACCAGTACTTGGACTTGTCCCAGATGGCATTGCAAAAGCCACGATACTCGAATCCGGCGCAGGAAAGGCACTGGATCCTGATGATGTTCCTGGAATTAAAAAGGCCATTCTGGAGTACTATGAATTGTGGGAGAAAAGGGCGCTACCTGAGATTTCCATCGAGTTTGCGCAAAATTTTGATCGAGTAAGATTGTCGGGAGAGCTTGCGCGCGAGTTGGCATTTCAGCTCGATTACAGGGGATCTTATGTTAAAGTAGGAGTTGAAAAATGAAAGTTCTTGTCGTGGGAAGCGGAGGCCGTGAGCACGCAATCGTGGATGCAATAGTGCGTGACAAGGACGTGCAAGTTTATTGTGCTCCGGGAAATGCCGGGATAGCTGAGCAAGCAGAGATAGTTGAGTTGAAACCAAACGATGTTGCCGGATTGTTCAAATTTGCACGTGATAACAAAATTGATCTCACCGTTGTAGGTTCCGAACAGCCGCTTGCAACCGGAATGGTTGACGCCTTTCAGGATCGGAAGAAAGTCATTTTCGGCCCGCGGCGACTTGCTGCACGACTTGAGACAAGTAAAGTGTTCGCAAAGGAATTTATGAAGAGATGGAAAATTCCTACCGCGATGTCCAAGACGTTTTCGTCAAGAGACGGAGAACCACTTTCGACGTATCTTTCTAAAAGCAAATATCCGCTGGTATTGAAGGCTGACGGCCTGGCAGCGGGCAAAGGCGTTTCTATAGTGGATTCCCTCAAACAGGCGAAGGAAGAGGTCGAAAAATTCTTCGTGAAGAAGATTTTCGGCGAAGCTGGTGAAAGAATCGTCGTTGAAGAATTTATGTTTGGCGTCGAGGCTTCCGTGTTTGCAGTCACCGACGGTACAGATTATGTGGTGCTTCCCCCCGCACAGGATCACAAGCGAATCGGAGATGGCGATACCGGAAAAAATACCGGCGGCATGGGATCAATTGCTCCCACTCCCTTTCTGGATGAAACCACGATGCGAAAAGTAAGGGAGGACATAATTGAGAAGGTAATTCGAGGCACATCAGAAGAGGGTTTTCCTTACTCCGGGTGCCTGTATTGCGGCTTGATGTTGACAAAGGATGGTCCGAAAGTGGTTGAATTCAACGCCAGGTTTGGGGATCCTGAAACCCAGACGGTCCTTCAGCTGATTGACTCGTCTTTTCTCGATCTGTTGTATTTTGCTTCCACCAAAAGGATGCGATCTTATCGACTTAAAACCAACGGGGCGGCGTCTGTGTGTGTCATAGCAGCATCAAAGGGATATCCTGACGAATATGAAAAAGGGAAATCAATATCGGGTCTGGAAAAACATCATGCGGGTATCAGGGTTTTTCATTCCGGTACAACTTTAGCCGGCGGAAAATATGCGACTAACGGAGGAAGAGTGCTCGGAGTTACGGCAACAGACAAGGGAGGTAAAGTGTCCGTCGCTGCGCAACTAGCTTATGCTCGTGTGAGAGAAATTCATTTTGATGGAATGTACTTCAGGCATGATATCGGGCGGAACGCAATAGAATTTGAAAAAAGAGAGAAGATCAACAAATGAAGATTCTTGTTACGGGCGGCGCCGGATACATCGGGTCTATTTGCACGGAGGAGATACTGAATGCTCGACATCAGGTCACTGTTTACGATAATTTATCCGAAGGTCACAGGTCAGCTGTCGATTCACGGGCAGATTTTATTCTCGGCAAGCCTGAGGAGCCGGGCGACGTGCTCAACGCTGTCAAATCATGTCGGCCGGATGCCATCATGCACTTTGCTGCGAGTGCCCTTGTAAGCGAATCGATGGCGAATCCAAAGAAATATTTTCACAATAACGTGGTCAACGGTATCAAACTGTTAGATGCAGCAGTGGAATGCGGGGTGAAAAAATTTGTTTTCAGTTCAACTTGCGCCACCTATGGGCCACCGGATCGAGTACCGATGACTGAAGATCTGCCGCAGCATCCGATAAACCCGTACGGCGAATCGAAATTAATGTTTGAGAAAATCCTAAAATGGTACAGTGGAGTCTACGGGTTGGAGTTTGTGGCGTTCAGATATTTTAACGCCGCGGGTGCGACCGAAAAATACGGGGAACACCATAGGTATGAGACTCACCTTATACCGAATGTGCTAAATGTCGTTCTCGGCAAGGGACCGCATTGTGAAATCTTTGGTACCGACTATCCGACTCCCGATGGAACCTGCATTCGAGATTACATACATATCATCGATCTTGCACAAGCCCACATGCTCGGACTTGAACCGGGGAAACAGGGTTTCTATAATCTCGGGAATGGGGACGGCTACTCCGTGCGCCAAGTCATCCAGACATGCGAGAAGGTCACCGGCAGAAAGATTCCGACCGTCGAGAAACCGCGAAGGGAAGGTGATCCGCCCCGATTGGTCGCATCTGCTGAAAAGGCAATCCGCGGGCTCGGTTGGAATCCGAAATACACCAAGCTCGAAGACATCGTCGCGACATCATGGTCATGGCACAAAAACTTTCCAGACGGTTATCCGGACTGATGATCGACGATGTTTTTTTGCAGAAATTATTTTCTTCAGATAAACGGACCGTTGCTCGTGCGATTTCTATTGTAGAGGACCAAGAAGACTCAGCGTTAGAACTATTGGAGAAAGCACATGATAGATTTGGGCATGCCTATAGAGTTGGGGTTACCGGACCTCCCGGTGCGGGGAAAAGCACGATCGTAAGCAAGCTCGCGAAAATAATTAATGACAAAGGGAAAAAAGTCGGAATAATCGCCGTCGATCCGACAAGTCCTTACACCGGGGGAGCTTTGCTGGGAGATCGTATCAGAATGATGGAGCTAAGCTCGCGTGACGGAATTTTCATAAGGAGCATGGCAACGCGTGGCAGCCTTGGCGGACTGAGCAGGACCTCGCAGCAAGCCGCGGATGTTCTCGACGCGGCGGGATATGATTATGTATTCCTAGAAACCGTCGGCGTGGGACAGTCGGAGCTTGACATCGTGGAGGCAGCGGATACCACGGTGGTTATCCTCACCCCTGAATCGGGCGATTCCATTCAGGCGATGAAGGCCGGCTTGATGGAGATTGCTGACTTTTTCGTAATAAATAAAGCGGATAGACCGGGTACCGATCAGTCGGTCAGTGCCATTACCACCATCCTTCAAATTTCGTCTAGTCAAAATAAATTTGAGAACGGATGGCAGCCGTTTGTTGTTAAGGCTATTGCGTATGAGAACAAAGGCATCGACGAAATCACAAAGGGAATCGAGAAGCACAGTGATTATCTCCGAAGAACGGGTCGCCTTAGCGCAAAGCGAAAAGGGAGAGTGCGGAAATCGATCATTGAGATGGTAGACCAGGATCTTCATGACCGATGTTGGACGAGCGAACGTCTTTCGGAGCTGGATGAGAAGTTAGACCTCGTCACTTCACGCAAAATGTCGCCCTTCCAACTCGCGCAAATAATATTGAGGAAAACTCTCTAACAAGAGAAGCCGCCTTGTCTTGACAAAATCGGGACGGGGTATCAGCAGACGGAGGAATCGAGTATGGATTTCAAACTCGCGCCTGAAAACCAACAGGTGCGTCAACTGGCACGGGAATTCGCCGAAACGGAAATAAAGCCTGTGGTGATGAAGTACGATGAGACGCAGGAATTCCCTCTTGGGATTATCAAAAAGCTTGGCGATCTTGGCTTCATGGGGGTGACTTTCCCCGAAGAATACGGCGGAGCCGGACTCAGCTACCTCGGCTATTGCACCGTCATTGAAGAGATCGCGAGAGTCGATCCTTCCGTTGCCTTGTCCGTAGCGGCGCATAACGGACTCTGCACGAGTCATATTTACAATTTTGGGTGTGAAGAACTCAAAAGAAAATATTTACCGGATTTAACCTCTGGTCTAAAAATAGGTGCATGGGGATTAACTGAACCTACAAGCGGAAGCGATTCCGGTTCGCTGCGAATGACAGCCCGCAGGGACGGCGACTACTTCGTGCTTAATGGCACAAAGCAATTTACGACCCACGGAACGGTCGGCGACATCGCGGTGGTAATGGCTCTGACGGATCCATCGGGAGGTAAGAAGGGGATCAGCGCCTTTGTTGTAGAGAAAGGGACAAAGGGTTTCTATTCTGGGAAAAAAGAGAATAAGCTCGGAATGCGGGCCAGTGACACCTCGACAATGGTGTTCCATGATGCTGCAATTCCTAAAGAAAATCTCATAGGTCTCGAAGGAGAGGGGTTGAAACAGGCATTGAAAGTGCTGGATGCGGGACGAATCGGCATTGCCGCTCTAGCTGTCGGCGTTGCTCAGGGAGCATTTGACGCAAGTGTGAAATATGCCAGGGAGCGGGTTCAGTTCGGGAGACCGATCGGCGAGTTCCAGGCAATCCAATGGAAAATCTCCGAGATGGCGACGAAGATCGAGGCAGCAAGATTGCTGACGTATAAAGCCGCTTTTCTAAAGGACAAAGGCAAGAGCATCAGCCTTGCCTCTGCAACAGCAAAGTACTATGCGAGCGAAGTTGCGGTCAAAGCGACTGATGATGCCATTCAGATCCACGGAGGTTACGGTCTCATAAAGGACTTTCCGGTCGAGAAGTTCTATCGGGATGTCAAGCTCCTGACGATCGGAGAAGGGACGAGTGAAGTTCAAAAGACGGTAATTGCAAGGAATATAATAAAAGTATAGTGGTACAGCTTATCGGCGAGATTCGTGGGATTGAAAAGAACGGTACCGATAGCTAACTTTTACATGATACAGAGGAAAGTTTAATGACTCAAAATGAAATATTATCGGTACTCAAGAACATAAAAGACCCGGATCTTCACAGGGATATAGTTTCGTTGGGGTTTGTAAAAAAAGTTGACATTACGGAAAAACAAATTGACATAGAAATTCAGTTAACAACCCCGGCGTGTCCGGTGCGCGATGAATTGAAGTCGCAGACAGTCAATGAGATAAGAAAATTGGGATTCAAAGGGGAAGTGAATGTGTCTATGACAAGCCAGGTTGTTACCCATGCAAATCAGATCAGGGAACAGATACTTCCAGAAGTGAAGAACACGATCGCTGTCGCAAGTGGAAAAGGAGGAGTTGGGAAATCGACTGTTGCGGTGAACCTAGCGGTTGCGTTAGCCAAAGACGGAGCGAAAGTCGGAATTGTTGACGCGGACGTCTACGGTCCTTCTCTCCCGTTGATGCTCGGGGTGACTGATAAACCGGAAACCGAACGAATTGACGAAAAGCATTTTAAGATTTATCCGGTCGAGAAATTCGGGATTAAGTTGATGTCGATAGGATTCCTGGTCGATACAGAAACACCTATGATCTGGCGCGGTCCCATGGCAAGCGGTGCAGTGAAACAATTTCTTACCGATGTGATCTGGCAAGACCTGGATTATATGATCTTCGATTTGCCTCCGGGAACCGGCGACGTTCAGCTGACACTTGTGCAAACGATACCGCTGACCGGTGCGGTTATAGTGACGACGCCGCAGGATGTTTCTCTTGCCGACGTGCGGCGGGGCGTGCGAATGTTTCAAAAGGTAAATGTGCCGATCCTTGGAGTAATTGAGAATATGAGTTATTACATCTGTTCCCATTGCGGTCACAGGGAAGAGATCTTCAGTAACGGCGGCGGAAAAAGGACGGCCGCAAACTTCGGAGTTCCGTTTCTCGGAGAAATCCCGCTTTACACTCCAATCCGAATCGGTGGAGACACGGGCAGACCGATCATACTGATGGAACCGGAGTCCGAGCAGGCAAGCATGATACAATCGGTCGCGAGACAACTTGCCGCGCAGGTCAGCATAACTAATTTCTCCTCGGGAGAAAAGCAAAAAGTGGAAATAGAGCTGTAGTTAGAAGATGGGTTACCAGTCGGACTTAGTGGAGCGGATCAAGAGTGTTTTGAACGAGGCGAACGGATTTTTAGCAATCGACAATGGAAGTGTTGAGTTTGTGAATTTGGAACTCGACGGGATTTTGCGAGTAAAATTCTCGGGGTCATGCGCTATATGTCCATTGCGGCCTATGACGTTGCGTGCCGGTGTTGAAAGAGCCGTGCTGCTGAAGGTAAGGGAAGTAAAAAGGGTCGAGCTTGCAGTAGCGTAAGCGGCTCAACGAAGATTCTCGGAGTGCCGTTACGTCCCGGGGGTTTGGAGCGGAAATCCGTGAAGTGAAAGAGTCCCCAGCTCCTCGCATTTATAGTTCCTGATTACGATCGTCCTTGCCGGAAATTTTCTTATGACTTCATAATTATGTGTCGACAAGAGTATTGTCGTCCCTCCGAGGTTGATTTTTCTCAAGAGAGCTAAAATATCCGCCGTGGTAACCGGGTCGAGATTCCCCGTAGGCTCATCGGCCAGAACTGCGATGGGATCCTTCACAATTGCACGAGCTATCGAGAGTCTCTGCTGTTCTCCGCCTGAAAGTTCGCTGATCGGTGAATTTTTCCTGTGCATCAGCCCGACTTGATTCAGAGCTTTCGTCGCCTGCATTTTAATGTCATGGGCAGGGTAACCGACGGCGTGTAAGACAAATGTGACATTATCGAATACCGATCTATCTTCGAGAAGTTTATAGTCCTGAAAAATCACGCCGAGCCGGCGTCTGAGAAGGTGAAGTTTTCTCCTCTTGATAGTCTTTGAAGTGAACGCGTCCACCGTGATAATCCCTGAAGCAGGCGAAAGATCCATGTAGAGCAAACGCATCAATGTTGTCTTGCCGCATCCGGTCTCGCCCACGATGTAAACAAACTCGCCTTTTTCGACGGAAAGATTTACATCCGAGAAAATGAGGTGTTCGTCATAGGCGAAGGAGACATCTCTGCAATTGATCATGAAGTCATTTTGCTAAAATGAAATGAACTCTTTCTGAATTTCCATTCACCCGGAGAAGTGTGAAATCGCCGGCGGCAAATCTCTCATTGAACCCGGCATTCTTTGCGGCCTGTCTGAGTGTTTCAATATCGTATACGTACTCTTTGTGAATTTCCTCAAAAACTTTCGCGCCCCTTTTGGTTCTTATACGCGTCGTATGGGTGTTTGTCTTTGGGTCGTAGGCAGATTCCCTCTGGTAAAACACATTCTTAATCCTTCCGCGTTGAGTGAACAATTCGGGGTCAATTGTCGAATTTGGTTCAAGACTCGCATCGAAAATAAAAATTCCTTCCGGACGCAGATTAAAATAAGCATTTTTGAAAAACATTTCGAGGTCTTTTCGTTCTCCAATATAGTTAATGCTGTCGTATACACATATGATTATATCGTATTGATTTTCCGACGTGTGTGTAACCATGTCATGGTTGATGAAATTCAATCTTTGCCTGGTTTGCCGCGTCAGTTTATTGCGCGCCACATCGAGCATCTTTGCAGAAATGTCGACGCCTGTTATCTCAAAGCCGTATTTTAATAAATGAAGTGCGAGATTGCCCGTCCCGGTGCCAAGTTCGCAGAGTGATTTGCCGTTCAAGTTCGAACGACTCGTATTAACGCCCGTCAATTCCGCCAGCTGCATCAAATACTTGGCCCACCTTCTATAATCGACATCCTTCATCATGTGGTCGTAAACTATTGCAGACTCTGTGTAAGGCGGCACTGTCTCGGCATCGAGGTCGAAAAGGTCCTGGCTCCGCAGACTGGATAACAAAATCTTGCTAATTGTTGCGATTAATCCTTTGCTGATTTTCTATTTTTTGAAATTTCCAATGCGAGTTTGATTGCTTCTATCGTGCTGGACGGGTTAGCAATTCCTTTTCCCGCGATGTCGAATGCTGTTCCGTGGTCCGGGGAAGTCCTGACTATGTTAATCCCGGCCGTGAAATTTACACCCGTGCTGAATGATTTCATCTTAAGCGGGATCAGTCCTTGATCATGATACATCGCCAATATTCCATCGTACTGTCCTTCCCGGTAAGTTCCGAAGAATGCATCGGCCGGGAAAGGTCCAACGGCGTTGATCTTCGCAGATCGTGCTTCTTCGATTGCGGGTATAATAATTTCATTCTCTTCCTTTCCGATCAGGCCGTTTTCACCGGCGTGAGGATTCAAGCCCAGAACAGCAATTCTGGGTGCCTTAATCCCGAAGTCTTGTTTGATCGACTCGTTGAATATGTCCAGTCTTTCACGTATGATTTCTTCTGACAGTGTGTGAGAGATTTCTGAGACTGGAACGTGGATGGTGGCGAGAGCAATTCTCGCGAATCCGGATGCCATCACCATGATGGAACGTTTCGATTTGGAGAGGACCGTTACCATCTCAGTCTGTCCGGGATAACTATAGCCGGCGAGTCTAAGCGCTTCCTTGGATACCGGAGCAGTAACGATAGCATCGGCCTGATGCAGCGTGCAGAGCTCTACCCCTTTTTCAATCGCCTTTCCCGCCCATGCTCCGCTTTCCTTCGTGAGTTTCCCTGGTTTAATCTTGTCGCCGAAGCCGGGGCAGGTATCCCAGATTGTTATCTCGCTTCTTCCTATTGCATCGACAAGGGAATCGACTTTCAGAATTTTTCGCCGCAGAGAAAATTTGTTCGCATAAAATTCAAACGCCTTGAATGGTCCGATGAGCAGCGGCGTGCAGTTTGCTCGGATCGTTCTGCTTGCGGCAGCTTTCAGGGCGACTTCGGGTCCAATCCCGTTATAATCTCCGACGGTTATTGCTACGACGCTCATAAATTTTTAGTCTGGTAAAGAATAAAATTACCAGGATTCAATTCTTTGAACACTAGACTTTTCCCGTGATTAGGGTAGTACCATATCTCATACGTCCCATCTCTGCGAAATTCTCGTTCAACATTTGTCGGTTTGCCAAATAATATATATGCTTTCCCGCGGTCTGTCGCCGTTCCATCATCTATCGATACTGTTCTAAAATGTTCAAATGCATAGTCGGCTCTCTCGTAAAACTCCGCCTCGAGCTCGTTATATGCGGCCTTGGGGGTCGGACTGTGGGACTTCCAGTATTGATCGAATTTTTCTTTCTTTTCTTTATCGTTTCCCGAATTTAAGTATGAAAATACAGAATCGGACACAATGTATTTCAGCAGTGAAATAGCAGTCTTGGGGTCCTTTAGTGTGAATGGTTTGTCAACCCACGAGTAATTGAAATATGTCTTATCCGTCTTTCCGTTCAGGTTCGCTTCGAGGCAGTAACTTCCTTCTACGAGGGAATCGATCTCGAATTTTCCTGAGTACAACGAGTGACCCCGATCTGCATCTACTCGTAGCGAAAACGTTCCGTCTGAGTCTACTGGGATCAGTCTACCTTTCCGCGGTGATAAGGAATCTGATATTATATCGGTTCCTAAAACTGTCTCGAGGCTCAAGTGTATAACTTGCGCCGTGGTATCGGACATAATAACGGCAAAGGTGATTGGGCGAGGGAAAACTGCCGTATTATCCGTGAAATTCGGGTAGAAAGCGTTCCTATCCAACGAATCCGCGAAAGTTATCGACAATATATTTAAAGGATTCGTCACATTGAGATTTCTTGTCTCCGTGTGAGCAATATAAGTCATTTGTTGATTGTCGTCCCTGACCTCAGCCGATACTCTATATACTGATTTCGGCAGTGTCATTGTGATGATATTTTCAGCCAGACGTTTTGAATCCTGAGTGGTCGCAAAATCCTTCGCCGCGACAGTGCGTTCGCTCAGCTTATGATGATTTACTGCCGTTGCGGAATCAGTCGCATCGATTGAAAATGACAAGTCAGCTTCAAATCTTTCGAGTCCCGCCGAGCCTTCAGGAGTATAATTTGTCCTGGTAAAAATAAGTCTATTGTATGGGATTGCATAACCAAAGGAGACGGTCACACTGTCTTTGGAGGAGGCAAGCACCCAGGAAGCTACATGGAAATTTTCCTTCTGGGTAAGCGGCTGGGTCCAAACGAAACCAATCGGGACAAACACAGCTGCCACGAGTGGGAAGAGCAAAAAAAACTTATGAATGGATTTATCCATCATACCGAAAATGGTCATCGTTCCGAATAAAGTTAATCAGCGGCCGAGTTTTTATCAAAGCCGGGATTTAGCAATTCATTTGCTGAATCCCGGCGCGATGTCCTCCGAACGGATATAGCGGAAAGGATTTGTGATGGAACTCGATAATATTCCCAAAAAAATATTTCTACACCAGGCAATCAAAATTGGACACGGTCAACGGCTCCGTTGTCCAGAAGGGTTCCGCGTACCTGACGCCCGCCTGCCGGCCATGATATCTCATCCGACCAAAAAGGTACTCGAGAAACTCCGGTGTGGAAAGTGCCGTTTCAGGGTCTTTGCTTGAAGGGTTGAAAAATTGTGACTTATGCGCCTTGATCGCTGCCACCTTGGTTTCGTAATCGTTTGAAATATCGACATAAATCATCGGTCGAAAGGCTCGATGCTGCATGTAGTAAAAGGCTCGCCTGGGTCTGTGGGGAGAAAGTTTTCCAGTTCTCAATTTCACGAGGCCGGAATAAAAGACGGCTTCGCTTACAAGCTGATGGGTGTGTACATGGTCAGGATGGCGTTCCTCTTTGAACGGCGCGAAAACAATCTCCGGTTGGTGCCTTCTTAACAATTCGATGATCTTCAAGAGGTTTTTTCTTGAGAGTTCAATATCCGAGTCTGGGATTCCAAGATTTATCCTTGTGTCTGCACCGAGGATTTTTGCGGCTTCTTTTGCCTCGTTTGCTCTTATTGCCGCATTGCCCCGCGTCCCCATTTCACCGCGGGTCAGGTCGATGATGCCGAACGGTTTTCCGTTTCTGTTCAACATAGACAACGTTCCTCCACAGCTCATTTCGACATCATCGGGATGAGCACCGAAGGCGAGTGCGTATAGTTTCATATCTTTTTTATCCTTAAGTATTTCGGTAAAAGTTTGAGTAATGCATTCATCTTGTAAAGAAAATTTGCCGCAAAAAGGAAGTCCGTAGCGGATTCAAAAAAACTGGACATATCTGTGCTGTAACTGTACCACCATAACTTCTTTAGGCGTGGGGCGCGTTCAATTTCATAATACTTCGTGTAAACCATCTCGAGAAGTCCTTCTCTTCCGTGAACGCGGCCGTTGCCGCTTTGTTTTACGCCGCCTACAATGCCGTCACTCATCCCGTAATAACTGATCGCATCATTCACGATTGCCGCGCCCGCATGAAGCTTTTTTGCGATCGCTAAGCCGCGCTTCCTGCTGCCGGTCCACACACTGACGGATAATCCGAACCGCGAGCCGTTTGCAAGACTGACGGCTTCCTCATCCGAACCGAATTTAAGGATTGGAAGAACCGGCCCGAAGGTCTCTTCATTCATTATGGTTGAATTCACCGGCACATCCGTCAGGATAGTAGGCTGGATGAAGTGAGCTGGATTGTCTGAAAAAATTCCGCCTGCAACTATTCTTGCGCCTCGTTGAACGGCATCTTCGACATGCCGCTTTACAACGTCGAATTGCGCCCGATGGATCATCGCTCCGAGATCTGTTTCAATTCCAGATCCTAACCTGAGTTCCTTCGTCTTTTGTCTCGTCAATTCGACGAATTGGTCATAGATTTTTTCATGTACAAAGCATCGTTCGATGGAGACACAAGTCTGACCCGCATTCATGAACGCGCCCCATATAGCTCCGCTTGCCGCAGATTCAATGTGTGCATCATCGAGAACTATCATCGCGTCCTTGCCTCCGAGTTCTAACGAAACGGGAGTCAAATCCCGTGCTGCAAGCTCTGACACCCTTCTCCCCGTCGGGGTGCTTCCTGTAAAGAAAAGTTTGTCCACACCTGAAGAAACCAACGAAGAGCCAACTTCGCTTCCGCCCTGGATGATGTTGAATACGTTTTCGGGAACCCCCGCTTCCTGGAGGAGTTCAGAGATCCTTTCTCCGACAATTGGTGTGAACTCGGAAGGTTTGAAAACTACGGTGTTGCCCGCAAGAAGAGCTGGAACTATTTGTCCCAAGGGAAGTAGAACCGGGTAATTCCATGGCGATATTATCCCGACGACTCCGTACGGTTCCTTAGCAACCCAGGCTTTCTTGGTCCTTAGTAGAGGAAGAGTGATCTTGACATTACGATGCCGCAGTATTCGACGAGATTTTTTTGAGTAATAATTTATCATGTCAAGAGTGGGTATGATTTCAGATGCGTACGCTTCCACAACCGGCTTGCCATTCTCTCGAGAAATCAGATCTGCGATCTCCCGTTTTCGTGTAAAAAATATCCGACCAAATTCTCTGATTATTTGAACGCGACGACCGTGAGGCAATTGCATCCACTCTTTTTGAATCTGTCGTGCATCCTCAACAATCCGTGAAATGCGGGAAGGGGAAGTGGATTCAACACATCCTATCGATTGGCCCGTACCTGGACTTGTGGACTCAATTTGCACCAGGGAATTTAAAGTTTAACCTATTGTGATTCAAACAATTGCAGAGGACTCCTCTCATTTTTCCGAGAAAATTTTATCTCATGACGTGTTAGTAATATTTACTTAATTCTATTATATTCTACGCAAAATGATTAGATGTAAGCGCCGCCTTTCCTAAATCCTCAAATGAACGAACAACCAAAGAAGCCGGTAAAGCGATATGTGTTTGACGACCTGAGCTCCCAGTACTACGCCGAATATGACGAGCCTCAAGTCAGTCAGGCGGAGAAAGTATCGATTCGGCAGTCTCCTGAGTCACAGAGGACATTCGTTCCGAAAAAAGAAGGGCCACGGTTCAGCATCATCGACACTTTTTATTTCAAGCCGGATGAGCACGCTCCAGCCGAACCTCGCGCTGAATTTCATTCGATCTTGCACAAGCTCCTCGAACTGGTGCAAGAAGTTTTGTTTGCAAACACAACGGTTCTCTTCTGGGTCATCAAGGAAAGAAAAATCTTGGCGGTTGCGGACAAGATAACGAACTCGAGCACGTTCACAAAAGAATTGCGGTTTCCGATCGGCAACGATGTCATAAGCAGGATTGCACTGAGTGGAAAACCGGAAATAATTTCAGAGATAAACCCGGCCTCCGAAATCGACGTCGTACCTTATTATGAATCGCCGGCAGGAGTGAAAAGTCTTATCGGCGTTCCGATCTTTTATCATGAAGATGTGATTGCTATCCTGGCGGCAGACAGTTTAGCCGACGAAGGGTTCGGGCGGGAGACAGTACCGTTGCTTGGAAACTTCACTCGGCTGTTTTCAGCAGTCTTGCGCGCACTGACGGACAAATACGACTTGGCCGTGACAAAGACTGCGTTTGGTTCTCTCAAGTGGCTCGCGAACGAATTGATGTCGAAGAGCGATCTTGAGTCGATTCTCACGACAATTGTTACGGCAGTATCCGACACCGTGGATGCTGAATTCGTGACGCTGGTTTCTCAGAGCGATTTGTATTCATGGACTGTCTCCCGCGTTATGAAACGTTCTGGCGCCGAATACGTAGAGGAAGGGTGTAAAATCGGATTGAATGAAACTCTTGCAGGAAAGGCAATCAGAGAAAACAGGCCGCTTCACATGGAAGATCTTTCGAAGGTTGAGGAACACCGGTTTACTCAAAGCGAACCTTCGGGAAAAGGATCGTTTGTAGCCATACCAATCTCCGGTTTGCACGAATGTTTCGGCTTGGTGACTGTCGAAAGCCTGGGCCCAGCAAAATTTTCGTCGCTTGAGGTTGATGGGATAAAACAACTCGTAAATCTCGGAGCCCTCGCTGCAGAGGTCAATTCCGCTAACCAGCTTATCGATAACTTCATCGTGTTCGACAAAGTCACACGAACGTTGAATAAGAAATTTTTCCTCGAAAGGCTTGAGGAGGAGATCGGCAGGATCGCGGATCTTGGAATAAAAAGTGTACTGGTCTTGATAGGGTTGGATAGAGTTGACGATATCCGCAACAGGTTTTCCAATGAGGGGGTCGATTATATTCTCTCGGATGTCGCGGAAATTGTAAGAGGATGGTTGAAACCTTACGATGCAATCGGGAAGGTTTCGGCACATTCGTTCGGCGTGATACTCGAGGGTTTTTCCCAGCATGAAGCGCTTGCCTGGGGAGAGAAATTTAGAAAAAATCTGGCCACGAAAGTTTATCAAATTGGGAGTCGAAACTATATGGCAACCATCAGTGTTGCTGTTTTGAACATCGACGGGAAAAATGATCCATCTGAGTTCTTGATCACAGCTCAAAAAGTTCTTCAGCGCGCTCACACGAGCGGCGGGAATGTCGTCAAGATATTATAATTGTTTGCAAATAGTTTGGAGAAAATGGAATGGCAAAGACAACAAGTTTTGCGGAAAAAGCAGCGAAAGCAATAGCAGGGAAAAAAGGATCCGAGTGTCCGAAATGCGGCGAGTTGATGCAAAATGTCCTCGTGATCTCTGCGGAAAAAACTCAAAAGGCAAGCTACAAGTACAACCAGCGGTTTGTCAGAGTCTGTAAGTGCAACGAAAAAGAAATTTACGCCTAAATACCCACAGTTCATAGTTCCTGGCTCATCGCGGATGTTTCAAAGTCTTGCGGTATCCGTGTGCGAAGTAATCTACTGCTTGTGGATTATTCAGGGAATAAAGCTGTCCAATTTTTTGTTAATACCATAGATAGGAAAATTTGCTGGGTTTACGGTGAAAATCCTGCGAGATTACAAAAACGAACGAGGAAAATAGATGATTAAGGTCGGTAAACAATATCCGTCCCGGGAAAACCAGACGATCGACAAGTATCTCCAAGAAATTGGGAAGGTCGACCTTTTGACTCCTGAGGAGGAAATTGAACTGGCAATCAAAGTTCGCGAAAACGACCAAAGAGCACTGGAGAAGTTGATCAAGGCTAATTTGAGGTTCGTGGTTAGCGTCGCAAAACAATATCAAAACCAGGGCCTTTCTCTAGGAGATTTGATTAATGAAGGCAACCTAGGGCTAATCAAGGCAGCGAAGCGTTTCGACCCGACGCGCGGGTTTAAATTTATTTCCTATGCGGTATGGTGGATTCGTCAGTCTATTCTCCAGGCTCTCGCGGAACAATCCAGGATCGTTCGTCTGCCGCTGAACCGCGTCGGCGCTTTGAACAAGATCGGCAAGAAGTTCAGTGAGCTTGAACAGGAATTTGAGCGCGAGCCAAGCCCTTCCGAAATCGCGGAACAGCTCGACATGAGCCTTTATGAAGTTGACAAGACTCTGCAGATCTCCGGCCGCCATCTTTCCGTAGATCAGCCGTTTGTCCAGGGTGAAGATAACAAGCTGTTAGACGTGATGGCTGATGACAACCAGCTGCCACCTGACCACATCTTGATGAAGGAATCGTTAAGGGTTGAAGTTGAACGTGCTCTCAAGTCTCTGACCGACAGGGAAGCCGAGGTCATCAGATTGTACTTCGGAATTGAGCGAGAACATCCACTTACACTGGAGGAGATTGGAGAAAAATTCAATCTTACCCGTGAACGTGTGAGGCAGATTAAAGAAAAGGCGATTCGGCGCCTTCGTCATGCTACTCGCAGCAAAGCTCTGAGAGCATATCTAGGGTAGTTTACACAGGCGCAGGTCGGGCAGCACGCTCGACCTGCCTGTTCGTTGGGGGCTTTTCCTGTTTGAAAAATTTTTCGGGAATGTTATCTTCATTTACCAAACAGGCTGAAATGCAAGATATCTCTTTTGAGGAGGAGCGTGTCCTCTTGCTGGAAGATTCGACCGAGCTGCGCGACAAGCTGGTACGCGCCCTGAAATCGACAAAGATTTCTGTTGAAGCTCTTTCAAATTCCGACGGGCTCACAAAGAAACTGATCGATGGGAAGGTTGATGTCCTTGTAATAGATTACGATCTTGGGGTGGGCGATGTGTCGGTCATAATCAGGACAGTAAAAGAGATCGATCCCTTTCTCCCGATTGTGTTGATATCGAGGGACTTCTCGGATCATATATTTCGCGAGAATGCTCGGATCGGAGCGGACGCGTACATTCCGCTGACCGGAGTTTCTTTTAAAATGCTTCCTGCTATTCTCATGGATAGAATCAAGACCCAGGGAATATTGAGGGAGGCTACATATTCACGCCGCCAATCAACTCTGAAGTCATTTCAAATTGAGATACTATCGTCCCTCGTCCGCAAAATGGTGGAAACGAATGATCTCAGATCAGTTATGCAGGAGCTCGCGCAGCAAATCGTCAAGAGGTTGGACATGAAAGCGGCGAGTCTCCAGCGGTTCATAAAGCACAGGAATGGTTTTGCGGTATATGGAATGTATCCTCAAGGAAGGCTCCTCAGATTTGTAAAAAAGTTCTTCGACATTTCATCCGAGTCATTTACTTTTCCGTTTGATCCCCCGCATTGCATAGTGGATCAGTACACGGCCGCGAGGAAACCATGGGTAGGTTATGATTTTGCAGATGTATTTGGGACGACGGTGCCAGCTCAGGCTGCTCGACTGATCCAGAAGTTTGCGAGGGTCGAATCAATTTACAACGCCCCGTTCTATAGCAAAGATGAGTTGCTGGGTGGAATAGTGGTTGGCAACGCCAGAAAGAATTTTACGAACGAGGAGCTTGAGGCATTCGATGCAATTGTCCATGTGAGTTCATTGTTGTTCGAGTATAATGAGAGCGTAAATTCCCGGATAATTCAAAATGAAAAGTTGAAGGCAATCCATGAAATTAGCGTGCAGCTTCACGAGAATCTTGAGCCTGCCGATTTGTTTGAATTCATTTATAGAAAGTTGGACGGTTTGATCCCTTCCGATTTGGTCCGGCTGTTTCTTTTTGTAAAGGGAGAAGAACTCCTTCGGGTCGAGCGGGCAGTTGTAAAGAAGGGGAAATCTGCAAAATCATTTCCCGCGGAGATTCCCCTTGGCAAAGGTTTGATCGGTATTGCGGCTGCAGAAAAAAAATCTATATTGGAGAACAATTCTCATAAGAATCCTTTATCATTATATGCGGGCGACAGACCCAAACTGGAGCACTTATTAGCTGTACCCATCCTTCATGGTTCGGAACTTCTCGGGATGATTGCTTTGACAAGATGGAGAAGTGAGGAGTTTGAGGAGTCCGATCTGAGTTCATTGGAGATTTTTGCCTCACAGTTTGCGATCGCTCTACACAATTCCCAGCTATATGACAGAGTCTCCCGAAGCGAGAGTTTATATCGGCACGTTGTTCAAAATGTCAACGATCCTATCATTCTCATCGGAGGAGATAGACGTATCGTTTATGTCAACAGCAGATTCGCAGATGCAAGCGGGTATGAGCAGGAAGAAGTAATAGGCAAGGAGTTTGATTTTCTGGTATACCCCGAAGATCGAAAGCTTATCGACAAGTTTTATTCGGATCGGATGAAGGGACGCCCCGCACCTTCTCGCTACGAATTTAGATTTATGAAAAAGTCCGGGGAAGTCGGGTCCGCCGAGTACAATGTCGCGACAATTTATGACAATGGGGAGATCACCGGGGTACTCGGGATAGCAAGAGAGGTCCATGACGATATGAGCGGTGGAAAAAAGGGGGTTTTGACGTATCATAAACCCTCCAAAAATTTGTAGTCCAACCATTTGCTTTTGACATCTCAAAACGCTATCATATATCCGCAAATAACAGTACACCGTTGTTTGCGCCAAATGGCGCTCTATGCGTCATGCCGCATACGATTTAAATGCCGCCATGGGAGGCATCCTGGTAATGAGGTTGAACTGATGAGCGGCAGTGGCGATTCGAGATTCAGTAATTAGCGAATCGTGCTTTTATAGGTTGTTGTAGCTGCAGATGTAATCCCCCGTGTGTTTACACGCCGAGGTGCTTTGGCATTCAAGTGTGTTAGCTCCATTCAAAGGATATTACACGAGGCGTAGCATTTCATGCAGAGATGAATGCCGGAAATTTTTCGGCATCATCAGTCCTGACTTTAGTCGGGATCCCGATCGGAATCGGGACAATACTGTATAAGCCAAGAACATCTGGCGCGACGGCTCGGGTACACATTTTAGAAACTTATTGAAAGGATCCAGCAATGGAGCAGGGAACCGTGAAGTGGTTCAACGCAACCAAGGGATACGGCTTCATCTCTCGCGACGGCGGAGAAGACGTGTTCGTTCATTTCAAAGCTATCATTGGCGAAGGCTATAAGACTTTGAAAGAGGGCGACAAGGTCGAATTTGAAGTCGAGCAAGGCCCAAAAGGTTTGCAGGCAGCCAAAGTAAGAAAGGTCTGAAGCGAACTTTTCACGAAGTAGCAACTTCGGTGAAGTCCCGATTGGCATGACGTCAATCGGGATTTTTTATTTGTATCGATCGAACGATTCAGGTGAAAGAGTTTTGCCGGTAACTTTCTGCGTCTATTCCCGTAGCATTTTTTTGAAAGGAGTTATAAAATGGAACGCAGACTTTATCGTTCAAGGAAGAATCGGGTTATTGCCGGAGTGGCTGGCGGGCTGGGCGAATACTTTGACATCGACCCAGTTTTTATCAGAGTTATTTTTGTCGTGGCGACTCTCGCCGGTGCGTCGGGATTACTGGCGTACATCATCCTTTGGATTGTCGTGCCAAAGGAGAGACTTATGTTTGAAACAAACACACCAACATCGGAAGGAGCAACTAACATGGCGGAAGGATCAAGCGGAGAAAAACAGTATTCGAATTACGAATACAGACGGCACAAGCGTAATGGAGGCGTGATGGGCGGATTGATATTGATAGTCATCGGCGGACTTTTTCTTGCAGATAATTACCTGCCGCATTTCAGCTTTTCGGACACATGGCCGCTCATCCTGGTTGCGATCGGCATCGGGTTGATTTTGAATTCAATCAAGCGCGCCGAAGAGCGTGGGGGGAGCCATGAAGGTCAGTAGAATTTTCGCAGGGCTGCTCATAATATTGTTGGGGGCAGCCCTATTCTTATCGAACTTTGATGTGTTGAGTCTTGACTGGCACTTCATTTTTCGACTTTGGCCTATTCTCCTGGTATTCGCCGGAATATCGGTGCTCGTTTCTAATTCAAAATTGAAAGCGGTGCTGTACGCTGTCACTGCGATTCTGGTCCTGGCATGGATTTTCTCTGCGGCTTCAATTGGCTGGGGAAACTTTCACGAGATGTTCCATCACAGATCAGTTCATTATCAAGAGCTCAATCAAAATCTTGAGAAAGATATCAAGCATGCATCCCTTCTGTTGGATTCCGGTGCGGGATCGTTTTATCTGAATGATTCAACTGACAAATTGTTTGAAGCGAATGCTGAATCTAACATAGGGACATATTCGCTCAACGCGGAGAAAAACGGCTCGACAGAGAGGTTGAATCTCAATTTTGAGAACGACAATAGTGACCATTGGAGATTTGGTGAATTCGGCGGCGGGAAAAATAAAGTCGAAATGAAATTGAATCCCAAAGTGGATTGGAAACTGGATATAGACGTTGGCGCGTGCTCAATTGATTTTGACCTAAGTCAGTTCGAAGTAAGTTCCGCGGATATCAAAGCGGGTGCCTCTTCGCTGAAAATTAAGCTGGGAGAAAAGTCTGACACCGCGAATGTCCATATGAGCACCGGAGCGTCGAAGGTGACGATTTATGTTCCTAAAGGCTCTGGCTGCCAGGTAAGAGACGATGCAAAGCTGTCGAGTAAATCCTTCGAGGACTTTGCACAGACAGGCGACGGGGTTTATAAGACTTCCAACTTTGATAATTCGAAGAAGAAGATATTTGTTAATGTCGAAGCGGGGGTTTCATCAATTAAAGTCGTGAGGTACTGACAAGTATAAGCTATAAGTGCAGCGGTTTCATTTTCGATTTTGTTAAAAGATCGGCAACAAACGCCGATCTTTTTTATTAGCTGGAAATAATCGCGCCACTGTGATATAATGGTGCACAATAGCAAGTCTAAGTCATCGCTCGAAGAAATTAGTGAACTCCAAAAACAAAATCAGAACCGACTTAAGAAGCCTATTTGTCGATTGGGGCAGGTACTATGCTCTCCCGCTCAGTTGGGAACTGAAGCAATGGGTCGTGCTAGCGTGCATCATCTCCGTCACGATTATATCTGCATTCTTCGACGAACCGGTCCGGTATCTTTCTTTCAATCTTCATGGACCCGTCGAAGATGCCGTCTGTAAATTCGTCCATTGGTTCGGTACGGGCTGGCCTACGCTGTACCTGTTCATCGGGTTTTATTTCGGAGGATTGATCTTCAAAATGGAAAAACCAAGGCTGACGGGGTTGATGTTACTGCAATCGTACCTCTATTTGGGTGCGATTACAATCTCTCTCAAATCGCTCGTTGGAAGATGGAGACCTGCCGCCGGTCATGGGCATTTGACATTTACGCCTTTAGTGACGACTCCCAACGCACATCTTTCGTTTCCTTCAGGCGATGTAGCAGTTGTGTTTTCGCTGGCGATTGTCATTATGAGATTGTCGGAAAATATCGTATGGAAATCGATGTGGGTTATTCTCGCGATTGTGACTTCGTTATCCCGGATATATTACGATGCACATTGGTTTTCCGACGTTGTGTTCTCAACGGTGAATGCGGTCGCGGCTGGAATGTGGGTAGTAAGCAAATTTGAGATGGAGCAAGCAGGAACCTGAAAGTATCGGCTTGACTTTTTGAGATGCATACCGGCATCTCCAAAATTTGTACAGAAGGATTCTCTCGGAAAAACATAGAACTTGTTTGTCTAGACAAGATACTTTGCGGCAGGCTGGAACCAATCCTCCTCATCAAGCGCAGCCCATCTTTCATGCAGCGGGTCTTCGAGAGAAACGTGATGATTACGGTGTTCATACCAGGACATATACGGTTCTCATTGTGAAGAAAGAAATGCCTGTCTGTGAGGCCATGGCGATCGCATAAAATAAATATCTCCTGCATCAAGATATGGATTGAATATTTCACGGGCGATTCCATTGAACCACACATTATAAAGTGCTATTGCTGCGATGCGGGGATCGTCTCTGTAAAATTCAAGCGCGTTGGATGCATATTCGTACAACATCAGTGAAATCCAATATTCGTCTTCGAGTCGAATGATTGAACCGTATTCGCTTGCGAGTGAGCCTGCAAAAAAAACCTGTTTTTGCAGTCCAAGGTGCGTTTTATGTCTTATGATTTGCTTGTCGCCGTATTTCCATTCGAAGGCATCTGCAATCTCCAGCACTTCAGGTCTCCGCGTCCCTCCGAAGTCAATAGAGATAATGAGAGTAACATTGTCGGGATAGACTCCCGATGATATCGGCCGTAGAGGGCGGCTTAAGGCTTCAGGACGATTGTAGGCTGTAATAACAACAGCAGATCTCAAACGGTAAGCGCCTCCACCGCTGCGACCGGCCTCTCAACTCGTGCTTTCCGTTTCTTCCGCGCGGAGATATCGTGTCCTCAGCTTTGAGTACTGCAGAATATTTAAACTTATCGGAAAAGTGAGGAAGGCTCATTGGAGCTAATATTATTCAGAAGTCAGAGGAAGATATATCAGTGAGATTTTCTTCCTTTGATTCTTACCTGCGGAGAGGGAGGGATTCGAACCCTCGATACCAGTTTACCCAGTATGACGGTTTAGCAAACCGTTGCCTTCAGCCACTCGGCCACCTCTCCATGTTGAAGAAGAAAATCAAAGTTCAAAGAACAATCAGCATAAGATAGGCAAACCCTTGCCTCCATCCTGGATTTGCCGGAACATTGCCGCAAAATCGGCAGATGGATTTCAAATAACCGTTGAAAATATAATTGATTAATTGCTTCATTTCCAAAGCTGCCGTTGAGGAATTTTTCGTGATTGAATTTGGCGGATTTTTGACCTAAATTACCGTCTAATTTTTTGGAGGTAAAATGTTAGCTGTTGTTGAAATAGCAGGAAAACAATTCAAGATTGCCGAAGACGTGACCGTGAAAGTCCCGAGGCTTGATGCAAAGGTCGGAGACAAAATAAAATTTGATAAGGTGCTCCTCGTCGAAGGTGAGAAGGCAAAATCAGTCGGCAGCTCGTACGTGAAGGGCGCGCTTGTCGAGGCAACGATAATCGACCATGACAGAGACGACAAAATCATAGTCTTCCGTAAGAAGCGCCGAAAGAATTTCAAAGTTAAAAAAGGTCATCGGCAGGAATATACGACCATCCATATAGACAGCATAACACAATCTCGTTGAAGGGATCTAAGATAGGAGTTTTATCATGGCACATAAAAAAGGCGGCGGCAGTTCTCGGAACGGCCGCAACAGCAATGCCCAGCGACTGGGAGTAAAAACGTTCGGCGGAGAGAAAATTACCGCGGGAAGCATCATCGTGCGCCAGCGCGGTACCAAAATCCTTCCCGGTGAAAATGTCGGAGTAGGAAAAGACGATAGCCTTTTTGCTTTGAGCGACGGAGTTGTAAAGTTTGAGACTTATAGAAGAGTCCGCAAGATGGTTAGCGTTATTCCTGAGATCGCGCACAAGAACTGAAACGTCGATCTTGTGAAGGCTCCACTTCGACAAGGTTCTCATCGTAAAATCGAAAGGAACTCGCAATGAAAATTACGGTTGTGGGGGCGGGCAATGTGGGGGCTACGGTCGCACAGCGATTGGTTGACCGTGAGCTTGCAAATGAAGTCGTCTTAGTCGATGTGGTGGAGGGATTACCGCAGGGAAAAGGACTCGATATGCTTGAGTCTTCGCCCGTACTTGGAAGCGATGTCAAAGTTGTTGGGGCAAATTCCTATGACGAAACCGCCAACAGCGACATAGTCGTGATAACTGCAGGGATCGCCAGAAAACCAGGCATGAGTCGCGATGATCTTCTCGCCACTAACGCCGGTATTTTGAAATCCGTAACCGGACAAGTTGCAGGGCGTTCTCCCAAAAGCATAATCATTGTCGTCTCGAACCCTTTGGACGTGATGGCTTATGTAGCCTTAAAAGTCAGCGGCTTCGATAGAACTCGTGTGATCGGCATGGCGGGTGTGCTGGACACGGCAAGATTTAGAACGTTCATAGCTTCGGAATTGAGCGTGTCAGTTGAAGATGTGCAGGCATTCGTCCTCGGAGGTCATGGCGACTCCATGGTTCCGCTCGTGCGGTACACTTCGGTTGCCGGAATTCCTCTGAGTGAACTTATGACTGCGGATAAGATTGAAAAGCTTGTCAAACGAACGCGAGATGGAGGTGCAGAGATAGTCTCTCTGCTTAAGACTGGAAGTGCGTATTATGCTCCTTCGGCATCAGTAGTACAGATGGTTGAGGCTATTGTTAAAGACAAGAAGAGAATCTTACCGGCCTCCGTTTATCTGAAAGGCGAGTACGGTATGAGCGACGTGGTTATCGGAGTTCCGGTCAAACTCGGAAGGAACGGAATGGAACAGGTTATCGAAATAAAACTGACCGCTTCCGAGAAGATGGAGCTTGAGAAATCCGCTGACGATGTCAAGGTAAACATGTTAAAGGTAAAATTCGACTGAACAAGACCGGCAGGCATCGGCAAGGAAAACCATCAACCTGTCATAACTTCTTTTATTTTGTTTTTCCTAATTTCAGTTTCATAATTGTCCTTGTCCCTTTCGGAGTGAATTCAAACTTCACTTTGTCCATGAGTGACTTCATGATATGGATCCCCCGCCCGCTTGGCTTCATCAAATTTTCGGGTAATAGCGGGTCAGGAACGTTTGTTGGATTGAATCCCCGCCCCTCGTCCTGAACCTCCACAGTTATTTCGCGCTCATCGTAATTTACATCTAGCAGCACCTTCTTTTTGGGATCATTTTTATTTCCATGTACCACAGCATTGCTGACAGCTTCGCTTGCCGCGACCAAGAGGTTATGTTCCTGTGAGGCGGTTATATTAATCCTGTCGAGGACAGACTTCAGTTTATGTTCAGCGAATTTGACGGCCGAGTGTCTGCTGCTGACGACTATATGTTCATGTAGTACACGTGTCATAGAACGTATCTTGCGCTCAACTCGAAATTAGGATACACAACCGGACTTTGCAATGATTGCCAAAAAACCTGGTACCAGCCTGACAGTATCAATTGAAGATGGGACATGTTTAATGATAGGTAGGTTGTCGGACCTGAATTAGTCTGCTGCGAGGCGAAGCTTCTAGACGCTGCCGTGGTATAATTGTATTGGGTCAACGCTAGATATTTATATCCGATGCCGCAGCGATAAAGTTCGGAGTTATAAAAAAGCGATATCCAGATAGTTCGATCGACGAAATAGTTCAGAGGATATTCCGAAAAACTTGACCAATAGAGTTCGCCTCTCGTGTAAAGTTTTAAATCGCCGAAGAAGAGAACTGTTAGTTTGGAAGTCAAATCCAGCGCTGTCGAATCCCGGAATGAAGCTTGACGAAACGAATAGGAATGTACCTGAGAAAAGGCTTCATAGTCGTATACCGTGTAGTTTGCGAGGACTTCAAACTTGTTGTAGGAACGGATTTGCGAATTTGAAAAAGTGATCGTAGGGAAGAGTCGATAAATAAAATTCCTGTTATTGTTCGCGCTTCGCTGCGACTCAATGTAGACGATGTGGATCAGGTCCGCTTCCAATCCCAGTGCCGCCTGAAAAAAGGGATTGAAGTCGCGGCTGAGGATCAACGCAAGCGTATTGGTAAGTTCATCACGGTCGTCGTAATTCAGGATGCTAGGAGTATCATAATGCAGGATGGAGGCTAATCCCGTCATGCCCAGTGAGGTGTTTCCAAAATGCAAGTGAATTTCTCCCGCGAGTGTGTTCCTTGTCCCGATATTATTCAGTTGAGATTGCTGCTGGATTTGCTGCTGGGTGAAAGAATTGAGTGTATCATAATTGATCACTGTGTGGGTTTCATTTCTCTCGGAATGTGCCATGGTGGCAGATAGTGTATCGTCATCCACCTCTGTCGTTAATTGACCGCTCAAATCGAAATCTAATACCTTTATTCCGGTATCATACAAGTTAAGTGCAGGATTCGTTGAGTTGTTGTTTAGTTTGTAGCGGCTAGTAAAGTCGATTTGTCTTTGGCCGACGCTTCCATGGGTGGTCAGTTGAAAAAAGAGAACCGGCACAACGATACCGGCGGAGAATAAGCTCTGATTTTCCGATCTGTCCTGGATATTGTTGGTGACTCCATAAATCGGCTGTAAGGCGGAATCAGAAAAATAAAAATCTCTCAATTGAGAACTGTATAGCCCGTTGAAATTTATCGATGACCCTTGTGAAAAAAACTGGGAATAGTTGACGCCTGCAGCCCTGTCGTAATTTCTTCGCGGGAAGATCTGTTCACCTTGAATAGAAATTGACGGAAAGAGTCTGCTATCTTTTAGCGGCGAGAAAACTGTCGCACCGTGGAATATATAACTCAGCCCGCTGTTGTCAACACCTGCCTGCCGGTCCCACTTGTTGCCCAGTTCTCCGAGAAGCGTGTCGGAAAATATTGAGTAAGTAAGTCCACCCAATACTGATGACGCACCGACGGAATTCAATCCTATCTGCCGGTTATCACTGACGAAATTAGATTGGATTGTGCCTATGCCGTAAATGTCCTGAAATATTTCCCGTTTCAATCCTGCGCCGAAGTTTTGTTCATCCCTGATCAAATTTTCGGAGCCTTTTATCAAGACGGAATGAAAATTTTCATTTATCCCGATACTTCCGAATTTCGTATCATGGTTCGCCGAAGCGATTCCATACCAGTCTGATGTATTTAGATTCTGATCGAACGCCGTCAACGCAACGTCGCTGTCGGCAACAGCACCCTGAAATTGCGCCATCCCTTTTGAGCTTAAAATAAACAAGGCCGGGATAAGAAAGCTAAATGTTATTCTCGAAGAAAGCATCTACGAGATGATTTTGTGAGTCGACATGTTCCATGAAAACGTCTTCCAGGTAGCCGCGCTTGCCAATGAAATCGTTGCTCGAGTATTCCCCGACAATTTGTCCTTTGTCTATGAAATAAACTTTGTCGCAGACACTCTCTACTATGTCGAGCAGGTGCGAGCTGTAGAACACTGTGCCGCCGTGTGAGGTGAACGATTTGATCAGCCGCTTTAATGCAACCACAGCTTGAACGTCCAATCCGTCAGTTGGTTCGTCGAGAACCAGGACTTTCGGATTGAACATGAGAGCAAGGCTGATGACGATTTTTTGTTTGGTGCCTTTTGAAAGGCCCTGAATGGGTTTCTTAAGATATTCCCGGAACGAGAGTATTTGTGACAATACTTCAAGTCTCTTAATGGCTTCTTTCTTGTCGAACTTTCGTAAGAGGGATGCCATGGTGATCGTCTCGGCCGGGGTCATTGATTCGTAAAGCTTTGCCGATTCCGGGACGTAGCCGATACCCGATTTGTGGTTCCTGATTACATGGTGCGGATCATGAGTTCCTAGAGCAGAGATGGGTGGTCCTGATTTCCAAGCCACCTTGATTTCGCCGCGGTCGGGCTTCTCGAGCCCGACTATGATCCTGGCCGTCGTTGTCTTCCCGGCGCCGTTTGGTCCGATGTAACCGCATGCGGTGCCGTCGTCGATACGAAATGAAATTGAATCGACTGCAACACTGAATCCGTATTTCTTACTTACCGTTTTGAATTCTATCATTGAGTCAAAGAAAAGCTGTAGATGTTGCTTACGGAATTCGGGGTATTTTGATCAACCGTTGTCGCGCCGACATGCCAAAAATATAATTCATTAGGAGTTAACGATGAACCCGGTAATGTAAAAGAATTTTGATCGGGGGCTAGTGCAGTGGTATAAATGTCGCCTCCACTGAGAGATGTTGAGATATAAAGAATATACCCGCTGGCGCCTGTAACGTTGGTGAATGTGAAGACCAGATCGTTTTGAGCATTGATAGCGGACTCGTCTTCGGGTGAAATAAGCAGGGGCCGTGCCAATATTTGATCGCCCGCAGCTGACGAAGGCAGACTTCTCCAGTGAGCAAAGTCGAATGCAACTATCCTGTAAAAATAGTTTTTGTCAACATCGAGGTTCAAAGTGTCGCGAAACGCGTTTGTATTCGCTATCGCCGCGAGGTTGGAAAATGATAACGTGTCCGGCTGAAAGTCCGCAGAAGTATCCCTGTAGATTTCATATCCTCCGAGGTCGCCTTCAGTATTTGCCGACCAGATCACGGTCACGTATTTCCCGGAGTTGTCATTATGCCCTTGGACGTTCAGACCGGTCGGCATGTTAGGCGGATAAACGTTGATCGGTTTTGCTGAAACAACGTTGCTGGGGGTGCTTTCACTGTCGTTGAGATAAACCGCGGTTACTTGAAAATAATAAGTTGAGTCGTAGCTTAGACTGTCGATGAAGAAATAGTTGTTTGACGTCTCTAATATGAAATGAAGTCTTTTGGTATTCGTCCCGAAGTAGATGTTGTAATAGGAAAAGCCCACGGCGGAAACTGGCTGCCAATAGATCAGTATGGATGCATCTTCTGCCCCTACAACCAATAAATCAGTCGGTGGGACAACTATGAAGTTGTCGTTTGCCGTCGGGATTGAAGAAAGTTTTTGGCATCCGGAGAAAATGGAGACAAAGACAAAGAGAAAAACAACATACTTCGCCTTGACGATAGCATTCATTATTCGAAAAGCTCGAGCGAATCGCCCCTCTTCGGAGCACAGATATTTTTGTAACCCGCCTGAATCAGAGATTGTGAGAGGGCGTTTTGCCCCTCGACTTCTCCATGCACCAGAAAAATATTCTGAAGCTTTCTGTTGTCAAAATTTTTAGCGAAGTTCATAAGGTCGTTGTGATCCGCATGAGCGGAGAAAGAATGCATTTCGACCACTTCCGCTTTTAATTGATGTTCTTCTCCGAAAATTTTCAACACGGGTTGATGTTCGATAATCCTTCTTCCCAACGTATTTTCCGCCTGGTAGCCTACAATCATGATCGTGTTGTTCGGATTGCCGACATTGTTTGCCAGATGATGAAGTATCCTACCGCTTTCGCACATTCCCGACGCCGAAATAATGACAATCGGTTCGTTGATGTCATTCAGTTTTTTCGAGTCTTCGACCGTACGAATGTAGTTTATGTACTCGAAGCCGAACGGATCTTCATGGTTTATCACCATTTTGAAAATGTCTTTATTGAAACATTCGGGATGCAATCGGAAAACTTCCGTTGCATTGACCGAGAGCGGGCTGTCGACGAAAACAGGGATTCGAGGAAGCGTTTTGTTTTCGAACAAGCGATGAAGCGTATAGGTTATTTCTTGAGTTCGTTCCACGCTGAAAGCTGGTATGATGACTTTCCCACTGCGCTTTACGGTCCGCAGTATAACCTCGGCGAGCTTGCCTTCCATTCCTTCGATAGGGTCGTGGAGTTTGCCGCCATAAGTGCTTTCCATTGCTAGGACGTCAGCATCGCGCACGACCTCGGGGTCCTTAAGAATCGGCAGACCATGGCGTCCGAGATCTCCTGTGAATAAAAATGTTTTTCCGTCGCCGTTACTGCCGATTCGAAGTTGCACCATTCCGCTCCCGAGAATATGGCCGGCATCGAGAAATGTGAGCTTCACGCCGTCGGTCACGGCGGTTTCCCTGTGGTATGATACGGAAACAAAAAGAGGCATTACGGAGAGGGCGTCTTCCGTTGTATAAAGCGGTTCGACAGGCGGTTCGCGTCTTTCTGCAAGTTTCTTATTTAGAAATTCTGTGTCCTGTTCCTGAATTTTAGCACTGTCGGCGAGCATGATTCCAGCGAGGTCGCGGGTTGCCGGAGTTGCATAGATAGGTCCGGAAAACCCTTGTTTAACTAAGTTGGGAAGATTTCCGCTGTGATCGATATGAGCGTGAGAAAGAATGACCGCATCAATTTGTGCGGGATGGAAAAGGTCAAAGTTCTTGTTGATCCTTATGCTTTCCGCCCGCTTTCCCTGATAAAGGCCGCATTCGAGCAGGATTTTTTTCCCGTTTAATTCGAGAAGGTGCATAGAACCGGTGACGGTCTGAGCGGCGCCGATAAATTCCAATTTCATTTTAGAATCCGAATAAATTTAAACAAATATATTTTACTGTGTTCAGTGATTCAAGATTTGTCCTCGCGAAAGCGCGGCCAGGATGGAACGCGCATTCAAATTCCGGCGCAATTAGACAAGGTTTCAAATGCTTCATCGATAAAGAAATCATACTGCTTATGGACTGAACGGAGGAGATTAAAAAGGCGGAAGGGAAATGAAGATTCTTCCATGTCATCCCGTGTTCAAGAAAAAGAGCATCACCCCCGGGGGATAAAGACTTGCTTATTTCAAATACCTTTCTTTGATAACACCAATATGGTGGATTTCATGGCCGATCGTAGCTTTCAGAGCTTCCTCGACTGTTAGTTCAGATTTCCACACCGTTCCTCTTAACTGGAGTTGTTCAGGCGAGAATGAATTCATGAGGCTGATTGTAGCTTGTCTTACGTTCTGAAAATCTTCCAAAACATCTATGTAATTCAACTCGTTGAACCTGCTGTTATTGACAAATAATTCCTGATCATAACCAGGCAGCGGAGTCGTATCTCTTCTGGAGATTCTCAGAGTCCGGTACGTCATGATCCTTTCATGATCTGTCATGTGTCCCACGATCTGCTTTATGCTCCATTTTCCCGGAGCATATCTGTGTTCTGCCTGAGCCGGAGTGACAGAAGATAAGAGCTTGAGATTTTCCTGTGAGAGGAAAAGCTGCTTATAATCTGCGGTACCGACCAGTGAGATATAGTACGGAAATCCTGAAGATACGTCGAGAATCATGGTATGATGAATATAATAAGGAGAAAAGCCCTAAACCAAGCTCAATCTGGAAACAAGATGTTAAAAAAGTATCATGACGTCGACATTGCTCGGATGTCGCGGACACTTGGAAAATTCCCGCCGGCACCACGGTTCGTTGATTATCAGCATTTTTTTTGGTACTTTTAACAAACAAATCGTGAAATGAAATGACAAGACCCCTCAATGTTTTATTCCTTTCCTCGGAGGTATTTCCTTTTGCAAAAACCGGAGGACTCGCCGATGTTGCCAGTGCGCTTCCGCAGGCTTTGAAAGAAATCGGAAACGACATCAGGCTCGCGATTCCACGATATGGATTTGTCAACGAAAGGAAATTCCGCATTCATGAAATAATCCGGTTAAAGAATATCGATATACCGATAGGGAAAAAAATTGCGAAGTTGGACGTCAAGTCGTCGTTTCTGGTCGGAGAACGAATAAAAGTCCAAATTTATTTTATCGACAACTCGGACTTTTACGGCAGGCCGGGAATCTATCAGGATCCGAGAGCGAAGAAGGATTACCACGATAACGATGAAAGATTTATTTTTTATTCGCGGAGCGTTTTTGAAATATTGAAGCGGCTGGGATGGGCACCGGACATAATTCATTGCAATGACTGGCAAAGCGGACTTGTGCCTGCATACTTGAAAAAGGTCTATGGCAAAGATCCGTTTTTCAAAAAGATCAGAACTCTATTCACGATTCATAACGTCGCTTATCAGGGCAACTTTCCCAAAGAGACATTCCAAAAAACAGGCTTGCCCGCGGACGTGTTCACCGCCGAGGGAGCGGAGTTTTACGGACAGCTCAGTTTTATGAAAGCAGGTATCGTTTATTCGGATTATATTACGACCGTGAGTGAAACATACAGTGAGGAGATTTCTGACGGGCAGGAGTACGGCTGCGGAATGGAAGGAATCCTGAAGAAAAGGAAAAAAGTCTTCACCGGGATTGTGAATGGGATCGACTATGCCATCTGGAATCCTGATACCGACAAATACATCCCGTTCAAGTACAGTGTTAAAACTCTCGACGCAAAGGTCGAAAACAAGAAATATCTATTGAAGCGTTTTAACATGAAATTTGACCCTAAAGCACCGCTCATCGGAATGGTGACGCGTCTCGTCGAACAGAAAGGGATCGATCTTTTGATCGAGGGGTTCCCTGAACTTATGAAAATGAATTTGCACTTTGTCCTTCTGGGAGCGGGCGAGAAGGAATATCATTCCAAATTAGAATCGCTGGTAAAAAAATATCCTGAAAAATTCGCCCTCGAGCTCAAATACGATGACGAGATGTCGCATCTGATCGAGGGAGCTGCCGATATATTTCTTATGCCCAGCAGATTCGAACCGTGCGGATTGAACCAGCTGTACAGCTTGAAATACGGCACAATTCCGGTTGTAAGAAGGACTGGAGGACTTGCCGATACGGTCAGCGAAGTGAATCTGCAGAAGGGAACCGGAACCGGCTTCTTCTTTGACAAGTACAAAGCAAGCGAGATGGTCAAGGCGGTTGCAAGAGCGATTGGGGTGTTCAGTGACGGAAAGAATTGGCAAAAGCTCATGCGAAACGCCATGGTCGAGGATTTCTCGTGGGAAAATTCTGCAAAACTCTACACAGAGCTTTACAATAAAATCTTAGAGAAGTGACGCGAGCAATCTTTATCGATCGCGACGGAAAGATTAATATCGACAAGGATCGCCTCACCGGTTCTGATCAAGTCGAATTCATACAAAATTCACCCGAAGCAATTTCTTCAGCTAATAATCTCGGATTGAAAGTCGTAGTAATCTCAAACCAGTCCGGAGTTGCCCGCGGTCTTGTGACGACCGGGCAAGTTGACCTCGATTTGTCTTCATCTTTTGTGGTAGGGGATAAATGGAGCAACGTAAAATACGGTGATAATGCAGCAGCAATAACCTCACTCGTCATGACCGGCTACGGCAAAACAGATTGCCAGCGGTGCATTGACGACCGAATCAAAATAGATTATCTTGCTGAAAGCCTTTACGATTTTGTCACTAATTTTGTCAAGAAAAAAATTGAAAAGAATAATTGAATTTTCTCTAGTAGCATGTGCCTTCGCATTGTGGATAGCTGGTTGCACAAACAGGTTTAACCAAACAGGATCGTGGCTTGTTACTAGCGACACCACGGTGACTCCGCATTTTTATGATTCAGATTCGCTGAGAGCAAAAGTGACCACGTCGGAAGTTAACCAGGGGTTGGCCAACGGCTCCGGTCTCTTTGACACTGTGCTATGCCTGGGTAAGGTTCCATGGTCAGAAGCGGATATGCTGTTGAATTTTGTTCTGCCTGATTCTATCTACAATGCGACCACTATCATGTCGGCGCAGGTAATATTGCGGCGCACCGCTTATGTTTTACAGGCGAACGGATCTAATGTGAACGCTTATGATGTCCACAATTTACAGTTTGAAGGCTATGCATTCGATACGTCATGGAACTCTGCCACATTTACCTGGGACAGCGTTGCACTTTTGCAGAGTGAAGGGAAGATTGAAAGCGCAAACATAGTTCTTACGTCGGCATCGTTTGTTAATGATTCGGATGTCGTGATTCAAATCGACACGGGTCTGGTAAGGCGCTGGGTGAAAGCGACTCAAGATAGTAATTTTACCAATGATGGTTTCATAATAAAACCAGCCAACACATCGGGCGTAGTATCAGTGTATTCATCCGCATACTCCGGTACCGGATATGAGCCTACGATTGAAATCTACTGCGTTATCAACGGAGTATCTGATACCGTCACTTCCACCACAAGCGCTTCGACCTACGTGGCGAACACTTCGATTTCTTCTCCCTCACAGACATTCGCAGTGCAAAGTGGTACAGGGCTTCACGGAAACATCGTTTTCGATCTGAGCCGTATTCCGAATTACTCCGTCGTGAACTTCGCACAGCTTACGTTATATACTAATTCTTCAGATACTCTTTATTCCGGTCAGTCGTCGGACTCTCTCTGGGCATATTATCAGACAGACCCGTCTACGCACGCTCTTAGTCTCGCCGGCGCTGCAGTCAGCACGCGTGACAGTGTTGTCAGGAATAAGTACACATTTCCCGTAGCATTGATAGTTCAGCAGATGCTTAGCAACCAAGGAAACTATGGTTATGGATTCATGATTACTCGATATGACGATTATAACAGTATCGATTCACGCTTCATCTATAACGAGAATGCCCCTGATTCTTTGAAGCCGAGACTTTCTATAATCTATGCACCGGCGGTAAGGAAAAAATGAAACGAAAATCAATTTTATTACTATTCCAGCGGTCCATTATCAGGGCCGCCCTTCTTGTGTTGCTGTTCTGCACCTCGAACGTTTGTGCGCAGGATGGAACACCGCTTGCGGCAAAAGGGATCGGCGCGTTCACGAGTTTCGGAAGCAGCTGGTCTGCAGGAATGGGCAATTCAGGCATCGCACTGACCGGAAACGGGTTCCTAAGTTGCTACAATCCTGCAACATGGTCCGGATTACAGAACGTGCAATTCACAGTGTCTTATGACTTTTCCGGTCTGACTTCCAGGGATGATTCAACTTCTTTGTCTTCGTACTATGCGAACGGAAATTTCGGCGGAGGAATTTTTGCTCTGCCGATCGATGCAAACCTTGGCATGACCGTAGCGGCCGGTTTTACTCCGCTTACATCCTACAATTTTTCGATCAACAGTTCGTTTGACTCTAATTATGTTCCCACTGTCCCCTCATACGCTTACAAGTCTTCAGGTTCCGGCGGATTGGGCGAAGGCTTTGTGGGGATGAGCTTCTCACCGTTCCACGATGTAAATCTAGGTGGGATGTTCCAGTATGCATTTGGCAGGATAGAAAATACGACCACCGTGGATTTCAACAATTCATCATATACAAATACGTACTCCGACTACAGCTCATACATGCAAGGTTCAAGCGGAACGATAGGAATTGTCCTGGACAGCCTCGATAAGCTGGTACAGACGGATTTCTTGAAAGGCGTTTCTCTCGGAGGATTTTATAAATTCGCTTATAATCTCAGGGGAACCTCTGTCCTGGAAAATCTTTATGAGGATACTCTTTATTCTCCGTTTTCGCAGGGTGCAAGAGGGTATATACCCCCCGAATTTGGAATCGGAATTTCAAAATCATTCAGCAACCGTGTTAGGGCAATGCTTGATATCAGGACGCAGTCATTTTCAAAATATTATGACACGTATACTCCGGCTGGCTCGTTAAAAGACGCCCTTTTTATTGGAGGGGGTGTGGAGATTCTTCAAGGACGGGAGTTCAGTTCGCTTTTCGATAAGAGAATCCTGCGTGCGGGGCTTTATTATCAAAAGACTCAATTTGTTGTGCGAACTAAATCCGGACAGGATAAGCAAATGGATGAATTTTTCTTGACTGCCGGCGTTGAGGTTCCGCTGAGTTTCTCTTCAACAGCATCTATTTCTGCTCAATACGGCTTGCGTGGATTATCAAGCGATTTTCTATTGAGAGAACAAATCTTCCGGCTGTATTTTTCAATCACGATGGGCGAAGGATGGTTTGCCCGTCCTGAAGGAGACTGAATTTGATAGCACTAGCTTCCGATCACGCCGGATTTGAATACAAAGAGAAACTGAAAAAGATCCTTGACCAGTTGCATGTTGAGTACAAGGATTTTGGCGCATATAACGATAAGCCGAGCGACTACCCGGACTATGCCTATGTAGCCGCCAAAGCCGTTGGAGCCGGAGAATGCGAGAAAGGAATACTTGTTTGTGGAAGCGGGATTGGAGTAGACATCGTTGCGAACAAGGTTGAGAACGTTCGATCTGCTCTCTGCGCGAACCTCGAAATGGCGGAACTGTCTCGAAGGCACAACAATGCAAACGTGCTGAGCATCGGTGAGAGGCTCACCGATTGGGACACAACTGAGAAGATGGTACGACTCTGGCTGTCGACGCCGTTTGACGGTGGGAGGCATGAGCGGCGTGTCAACAAGATTCACACTCTCACCGGATGTTAGCGAATTTTCAAATTCATAAAAGGATATCATGGATTTCATAGAGATTCTTAAAAAATCTGACGAGCAAGTTTTTCAGGCGATTGCAAATGAAATAGCCCGGCAAAATAATACGCTTGAGCTTATAGCGTCTGAAAATTTTGTAAGTAAAGCCGTCCTCGCTGCGGCCGGTTCCGTAATGACGAACAAGTATGCCGAAGGTTATCCCGGCAAGCGATATTACGGAGGATGTGAATTTGTCGATACAGCGGAGAATCTCGCGCGCGAGCGCGTGAAAAAATTGTTCGGTGCGGATTACGCCAATGTCCAGCCGCATTCCGGCTCTCAGGCGAACATGGCGGTTTATTTTTCATTTATAAAGCCTGGAGATAAAGTCCTCGGGATGAACCTATCCCACGGCGGCCATCTTACCCACGGCTCCCCGGTAAATTTCTCAGGCCAGCTGTACAATTTCGTCGCTTACGGTGTCAAGAAGGAAACAGGATATATAGACTACGATGAAGTGGAACGTATCGCCGTGAAAGAAAAACCGAAATTGATAACGGTCGGGGCCAGCGCGTATTCTCGCAACATAGACTATGAAAAGTTCCGTGAGATCGCCGACAAGATAGACGCATTTCTCTTCGCAGACATTGCGCATCCGGCCGGCTTGATTGCTTCAAAACTTTTGAATGATCCCTTGCCATATTGCCACGTCGTAACTTCGACGACCCATAAGACGCTGCGCGGTCCGAGGGGCGGGCTGATTCTAATGGGGAAAGACTTTGAAAATCCCTTTGGAGTCGTTGCACCGAAGAGCGGCCGCCGAAAGATGATGTCGGAGCTTGTCGACTCGATGGTGATACCTGGGATTCAGGGCGGACCTCTCATGCACATCATTGCCGCGAAAGCGGTTGCATTCCGTGAAGCGCTTCAACCGGAATTCATTACTTACTCAAAACAGGTCATTTCAAACGCGAGCGCTCTCGCTTCGTATCTTACGCAAAAGGGATTCGAAATAATTTCCGGCGGGACGGACAACCATTTGATGTTGATCGATCTTCGAAATAAAAATGTCACCGGGAAAGATGCGCAGGAGTCTCTCGATCGGGCCGGAATCACTGTAAATAAGAACGCAGTCCCCTTTGATGACAAGTCGCCGTTGATTACGAGTGGAATAAGAATCGGAACACCCGCCGTGACTACGCGGGGGTTCAAAGAAAAAGAGATGGCTGCTATAGCAGATTTGATAGACAGGGTCGTAATGAATATCGGGAGTGAGAAGATTTACCGTGAGGTCAAAGAGGACGTCGCGGAATTATGCAGCAAATTTCCCCTGTATGATCTTGTACGGGAGCATTCCTCTATTGGCTGATGAGTGAAAAAGTTGAAGATAATTTATCCGGCAACGACACCGCGGGAGAGATGTCCTTCTGGGGTCACCTCGAAGAACTTCGGAAGCGACTCATCTGGTCTCTTGTAGGCATAGTGATAGGTACGGCCATCTGTGCCATCTTCGCAGACTTCATCGTAAATAAGTTTCTTCTAGCGCCCGCGCTTCACAGCAAACCTCCCCTAAAGATACAGAACCTTAAACCGTATGGGCAGATGGTCTTGTACATGGAGATTATTTTTGTTGCCGGATTGGTTCTGAGTATTCCGAACACTCTTTATCATTTATGGAAATTCATAGAGCCTGCGCTGTATCCTAATGAACGTAAGTATATAGGGTGGATTGTTTTTTTCTCGACCTCCTTTTTCCTTATAGGAGGGGCATTCGCGTATTACGTTTTAATACCGAATGCACTCGGGTTCTTTGCGGTGTTCGGGTCGCCGTACATCGAGAACATTATTGATGTGCAATCGTACTTCGGGTTTCTCGTCGGAATAATTTTAGCAAGCGGCATAGTGTTTGAGCTTCCGATGCTGTCGTATTTTCTGGCGAGGCTTGGAATTCTGAGCCCGGAGTTTCTCCGCAAATATAGAAAACATGCCGTTATCGTAATCCTGCTCGTGGCCGCTTTGATCACTCCTCCGGATATTGCAAGCTGGATCATGATGTCGATTCCTCTTTACCTGCTTTATGAAGTATCCATAATAGTCGTACAGGTGACCCGCGCAAACAAACGGAAAAAAGAAGAAGCCTCCGCTTAATTTTTACGGGTGAATTTTTGGACATAAAGGAAATCATCTTTCCGATTAGAGAAGAGATAAAACTCTTCAACAAGGAGTTTAAGTCGGCAATCCGCTCATCGGTCGGTATCGTGGATACCATCGCAAGATATTTGCTGCACCAGAAAGGAAAGCAGATTCGTCCCATCCTGGTTCTGTTGTCTGCAAAGGCAAGCGGGAAGATCAGCGAGAGCACTTATCGGGCCGCTACACTCGTGGAACTTCTTCACACGGCCACACTGATCCATGATGATGTCGTCGACAACGCGGACGTGAGACGCGGTCTTGCCTCGATCAATGCAACATGGAAGAACAAGATTGCCGTCCTCATGGGAGATTATCTTCTTTCCCGCGGACTTTTGCTTTCGCTGGTTCATAATGAATACGAGTTTTTGCAGATCAGCTCCGCTGCGGTTAAACGGATGAGCGAAGGAGAACTTCTTCAAATCCAGAAATCGAGACAGCTTGATATGGATGACAGCACTTATTTCAGGATTATCTCCGATAAAACTGCGTCGCTGATTTCGAGCTGCTGCGAGATGGGTGCAGCGAGTGCAACAGATGACAAACGGGTTATAAATCATTTCAAAAATTTCGGCGAGTATCTCGGGATGGCATTTCAAATCCAGGATGATGTTCTGGATTACGAAGGGAAAAGGGCGACCCTTGGGAAACCGATAGGCAGTGACATTCGCGAAAGGAAAGTCACCCTTCCGTTTATTTATGCTCTCGGAAACGCACCAGAGCGAGAGGGCCGAAAGACGCTGAGGCTTCTTAAAAATGGGAAACGGGGTTCGAGGATTGATGAGGTGATTGAGTTTACGGAGCGTCATGGCGGCATAGATCGCGCGAGAGGGAAGGCTACGGAGTTTGTTCAGAAAGCGAAGATGGAACTTGAGGATATCCCCGGTTCTGCCGCGAAAGATGCCCTTCTGAACCTGACGCGCTTTGTGGTCGAGCGGGTGAACTAGCGCAACAAAGTGGTGCATTAATTGCTTTCAGTCAGGAAAAAGAATTCCGAATATGTCCTCGCCCTTGGCGGCGGCGGTGCCCGGGGATTGGCTCACATCGGCGTATTAAAAGTTCTTCAGGCTGAAGGAATCAACATCGGGGGAATCGCCGGCATAAGCATGGGTGCAATCATCGGTGCGATGTACGCTTACTACGGCAACGCTGTTGAAGTCGAAGAGATTTTCAAAAAATTCTTGCAGAGCCAATTTCATCAAAAATTCAGCAAAACATTTTTTCTCCTGTCCGAGAATCCGGACACTGTTCAGAGGCCGAGTAGAATCGTCAATAAATTGGGCCGTGGCTTTATTTATCTTAAGGCCGCCTCGAAGAAAGCACTCTTCTCCCAAAATATTTTGAAGGATACCCTCGATTATCTCCTGCCCGATATCCAATTCAGTGCCATGAGAATCCCGTTTATCAGCATCGCATCTGACTTGGTATCAGGACGGCAAGTAGTGTTTAGAAGCGGCAAGATTCGGCCTGCTGTAATTGCGAGTTCGCTCATACCGGGTATAGTTGAAACACTGAGATTAGGCAACTACGTTCTGACCGATGGCAGTGTCACCGGGATAGTGCCGGTAAAGGCGGCGCGTGACACATTCAGCGGAAAAGTAATTGCGGTCGATGTTTCAATGACAATGAGAAGAGATTTTGAGCTCCGAACGGCGTTTGATGTTGCACTGAGAGCGAATGAGATAACGAGTCACTTGCTGGATCAGACCTGTCTTGATATCGCCGATCATGTGATAAGCCCGAAAGTGGGAAATACTAATTGGGCAAACTTCGACAAGTTAGACGAGATGATTCATGCCGGCGAAGTTGCCGCCAGAAGATCGCTTAGCTGGTTTAAAAATTCAAAATAGGTAAGAATCCATTATCCGTCTCATTGCATTCCCCTCCAAAATTTGTTAAATTTATGGACAATGGGAGTTAAATCTCAATAAATGCTCCATCCGCACATTAGAAAGCTAACGATTCCGTTATTTTTCTTACTTTTCTCCTCTGTGTTTGCCCAAGAAGTTAGTCCTCAGGATGATCTGAGACAAAATGGGCTAACATACGTTCAGCTTACACCGACGAGGGGAAAAATCCTTCTCGACGGCGAGTGGCAGGCTTCCGCTGATAACGGCAAGACTTGGAAACTTGTGAATATCCCTGGAACGTTCGACGACAAGAATGTGATTTTTGAAAAACGCATTTTTATTCCCGATGAGGTGGTATCTAAGAATGTTTTTACGCTGACTCTTGGGACAGGAGGGACGACAACCGAGGTAAGAGTGAATAATGAATACGTCGTTCTTCATAACGGGGCATACTCGCAATTCGAAGTGAAGATACCGGACAGGCTTCTCCAATCAGGTGATGAGAATTTAATTCAAATAATTTGTAACAATGAGTTGAACCCCGTTTCCTCTATTCCATTGAAACAGCTTGCCTTCCAGCCGAAATGTTACGGCGGTTTGTTCAGGGATGTCTATCTTGAGGTGAAGCCTCCGATCTATATGGATAGACCTTCAATAAAGATTTCCATGAATCCGAATAACAGCGTCGCAACTTTAGAAAGTGATGTTGTTGTCTATGCGTCGGATTACACAAGGTACGGGTTGGATTCGACATCGACCTCGCTGTCGTTACGGGGTCACGCAGAGATAATAGACAAATCGACGGGGAAAGTGGTCGCAAAATCTGCCGATAATTCCTTTAGTCTTGCTCAGAATCATAATACTAAACTGCATTTCTCGATGCAGGTTCAAGACGTTAACCTCTGGTCGCCTGCAAGTCCCAATTTATATGAGGCAGTTTTTTATTTAAACAAGTCGAGCAAAGGCTCGGATCTGATAGATGAGTATTCAGAGAATATCGGTTTCAGATCCTTTCAGCTTTCTAACGGAAAATTCTTTCTGAATTCAGACCCGATTTTCATAAAGGGCGTTAATTACGTTGTCGACTATCCTAAAGCAGAAGCCGCAGTCGACGACGTCCAGATAGAAAAGGACATCGCTGTTATTAAGACTCTCGGTGCTAATGCGATCAGAGTGGTTAACTATCCGCCTTCACCGGAATTGCTCGACCTTTGCGACCGGTTCGGCTTGATGGTTTTTGAAGAGACGCCCCTTACCGATGCGCCGCCTTCAGTTATAGAGGACAGCCAGTACAAAAGAGCATTGCAGAACTATCTCAGGGAATTGATATCCTTAACGTGTTCTCACCCGTGCGTTGTCGCGGTGTCGGCAGGAAGCAACCTCGATCCAACATCGAAGGCGACGGTAGATCTTATTTCATCGATGACTTCGATTGTTCATGACGATGCGGATAGACTGGTCTACTACACGCCTCTGGCCGGTCCGGTTGACGGGATTGCTACTGATGCGGACTTTGTGGGCTTGGACTTAACGCAGTTCAACTCAGCCAGGAAGCTCAAAGATTTTTTGACAAATCTTTCGCAGCAGTACCCGAGCACCGTGTTTTGGATTTCTTCCGTAGGAACTCAATGCCAAATGAGCAACCATGACGGTTACTCCGACCCTCTTTCTCTTGAACATCAGGCAAGATACCTGGTGGATGCTTACGGAGCAGCGGAGGAAGCGAATGTCGCCGGCGTTTCGATAAATAGTTTTGCCGATTGGGAGGGTGCGACGCCGCATCTCATGCAAAACGGACACCCGTATTTATATACCTTCGGTCTGGTAAGCTATTGGCGGGAAAAGCGCCCTGCATTTATGGCCGTCCGTTCGCTCTTCAGTGACGAGACTCTTCCTATTTTGCCGATAGGAAATTATGCGGATTCGCCGCCGATAATTTACGTGATATTGTCGACGCTGCTTCTTGTGATGGTGACGTATCTTCATTACAGTCGAAGGTGGTTCCGCGAAAGCGCTGCACGGGCAATATTCAGGCCGTATAATTTTTTTGCGGACATACGCGACCAAAGGATGATCTCTGCTTTCCAGACTTTCACGGTGCTGCTGCTGGTCGCGGCAGGAATTGCAATTTATCTATCGTCTCTCTTTTATGCATATCGTGACAACTACGTTTTCGATCGCCTTCTTGGGATTCTGATACCGAGCGATTTTCTAAAAATAAAAATTGATTACTTAGTCTGGCATCCCGCGGAATTTATTCTCGCGTTCACCGCCTTTTGTATGGTCGTAATTTCATTTATCACTCTGGTCATTAAACTCTTTTCCCTCATCGCAAAAATACGGCTCCAGCTGGTAAGCGCATTTACGGTCGCAACGTGGTCGACACTTCCGATGGCGGTTTTAATTCTGGTTGACATGATCCTTTTTAGACTGCTCGGCGATTCAAGATTCGTCTGGGGAGCCTGGATCGTTCTTGTCCTCCTATTCTTGTGGAGTCTTCTCAGATTATTCCATGGCATCGGCGTGATATATGATCTTCCGACTCTGCGGGTCGGCATCATCGGCTCGGTATTTTTGATAATAGTGATCGTACTGTTGACTGTTTACTATAACGGAACAGACGGCGTTCTCTCCTACACGAAATTTTTCTATAATTTCTTATCTCAGAACAAGTTTATATAGAATGAGCGGTGGTGCACGTGAACGTAAAAAGAGGATAGAATAATCAAATGTTTCTCTCCAAGTTAGAATTATTCGGCTTCAAATCGTTCGCGACAAAGACGGAGCTTACGTTCAACGGCGGGATAACATCCGTCGTCGGACCGAACGGGTGCGGCAAAACCAACGTACTCGATTCAATACGTTGGGTGCTCGGCGAGCAGCGTACCAGTATGCTTCGAAGCGATTCCATGGAGAACGTGATCTTTAACGGCTCTGAGAACCGGAAAGCTCTTGGAATGGCAGAGGTAACAATCACTTTGAAAAATGACAAGGGACTGCTTCCGGTAGATTATTCCGAGGTAAGCATAACGCGCCGGGTGTTTCGCTCCGGCGAGGGAGAGTACTTTGTCAACCGCAATCAGTGTCGCCTGAAAGACATCCAGGATATGCTTATGGATTCGGGCATGGCTCCAACGGCATATTCCGTGATTGAACTTAAGATGGTCGAGGATATTTTGCGCGAAAATGCGGACGAGCGAAGAAAAATGTTCGAAGAAGCCTCAGGTGTGACAAAGTACAAGGCAAGAAGGAAAGCCGCTCTCGGTAAGCTTGACGACGTCCGGAGGGACCTATTGAGGGTGAACGATCTGATCGCCGAGATTGAGAAGAAAGTGAATTCCCTTGAGCGGCAGGCGAAAAAGGCGGAGCACTACAAGCAGTTTATGGACGAATTGAATCTCCTCGAGCGGCAATATTTGTTCGCCGAGTACAGCTCGGTTTTGTCTAAAATTGCGCCGCTTAGAGAAAGTTTGTCCGTGAGCGAAACCGAAAAGGCAAACTCGCTCGATGCACTTTCACATCAAGAGGAGATCTTAAAGCTGATTCGTTCCGAAATCGATGATTGCGAAAAGAGCCTGTCAATTTTGCGCCAGCAGCGGGCGACCAAGCAGACCGATCTTCACGCAGTCGATGAGGAAGTCGCAGTATTGAGCGAACGAAAACGCGGACTCAACGAAAATGTTTCTTCACTCGATAAGCGGAAAATTGATCTCGCTGCAAAGAACGAGTCGCTTTTGTCGCAGATGAATGAGCTCGAATTGAGCCTTGATGAATCGATCGAGGAAGAGAAGGAGCTTTCTGTTTCTCTGGCGACCGAACAGGAGGACTTTAGAAATTCCGAACAACAGCTCTTCTCCGCAAGAGAGAAATCAAATGCGAGCCATGATGATCTGATACAGATATTGAATGGCCTTGCGGTCAAGCAGAACGAGCGGGAGCGATGCCATGCCCGGCTTGAGAGACTCCAGTCGCACAACGAGGAGCTCGCGATCAGGATGAATCAGCTTGAGACCGAGAAAGACGAGTTATCATCGAGGGTCGAAGGCTCGCGTGCGGAAAAACAAAAAATCATCGATGGAATAGAGAGTGAGAAAAAAAACCTCACTGATTTCGAAAGACATCGTGAGGAGTTGTTCAGCGAAGTGGAGCGAGAAAAGCAAAGAGCGCAGAAACTTCGGGACCGACAGCAGGCAAATGACGCAAGAGCGGATTTCTTGAACGGTCTCGTCGAACATTTGGAAGGCGTTCCGGATGGCGCGAAGGCGCTTGCGCGCGGCGAGGTTGCCGGTCTCCCTAAGTTTGAAATTCTAAGCGACATTTTTTACGTGGAGCCGGATTATCGAATTGCCGCGGAATCGATTCTCGGTGAGGCATCGAATTTTCTTGTAGCTCCCGACGAGCATGCCGCGCTGAGCGCAGTGGATGCACTTAGAAAGCGTGACCTTGGAAAAGTAACTTTTATTTGTCGCGATAAAATAGTCTCTCCGGCGCCGCGGCCGAACCCGGCCGCACAGAGACGGCTGATGGATCATGTATCGACTTCTACTGAGAACATTCAGATTGGGAAATATTTTTTTGAAAATGTTGCGGTCGTCGAAAATTTTTCCGAGGCCGAGAAAATTCTGCAGGAAGATGGCTCAGTTACGTGCGTAAATTTTTCGGGAGATGTTTTTTCTTCAAAAGGTATAATCAGGGGCGGAAGCACGCGTAAGACCGAAGGCGGCAGGGTCGGAAAATTAAAACAACTCGAAGAACTCAAGAGTGAAAGTCAAAAATTATCCGGCGAATTGTCCGGCGTCGAAAGAGAGATTGCCGCACTTCAATCGCAAATTGATGGAATTCCGATCAAAACCGGGAACGATACTCTAAGGAATCTTGAGCTGCAATTGGCGCGTGTTGAGCAATCTAATGTCGAAAGCGAGCGAAGCCTTCAAAACGTCGAAACCCAAATTGTCGACATGCATGCCAGAGTTATGAAATTGGGAACTGAGATTTCCGATGCGGACGCAGAGCTTGCTAAGGTCGAAGCCGCTTTGAGTGAAGTGAGCCTGCGCAAAAGTTCGTCCGAAGATGATTATCAGAAAACTCTGGAGGCGGTTAAGACGATTGAGGATGCCTACAGGCAGAAAAACGATATCTTGAGGGAAGTCCAGGCACAGCACATCGAGTGCGTCAACAAGCTGAACTTTCTTAAACGGGAGATAGAAACCTCACGCCAGCAGGTCGCCACAAATCTCGAAGGAATTTCGAGAGCGGACGAGGACATCGAGACAGCAAAGCTTGCAATCGAACAAGCAGGCAAGAAATTAAGTGAACACGAAGATCGGCGGGTAAACTTGCGCTCTGAAATCGACGCCCTGGATGCTCAGACGAATGGTTTGATGGTGAAGCTGTCTTCGAAGAAAGACGAGAGTGAAGTTGAAGAGAAAGAGTTACGGGATGCTCGCGCGAATCACGAGACGGCAATTGAGGCTGTCCATCAGGTAACTCTGAAGATTGGCGAACTTGATGCCCATGCGGATGCGATTCTGGAGCGCGCGAAAGAAGAATACAATTTGGATGTTTCACAGCAGACGGCGGAATCCATGAATCTTTCTGCAGGCTTTGATGCGGGAGCCGCTCATGAGCGCATAAACTACCTCAAAGGAAGAATCGAATCGTTCGGACCAGTCAACCTCGTCGCTTTTTCGGAATACACTGAAGAGAAGCAGAGGCTGGATTTTCTCACCGCTCAGCGTGGGGATTTGCTGGAAGCTGAGAAGACTTTGAAAGAAACCGTCGAGGAGATAAACCGTACAGCGCACCAGAAGTTCAAGGATACTTTCGACCAAATTTCGGAAAATTTTAAAGTAACATTTCAAAGTCTGTTCGACGGTGGAGAAGCTGAGCTCCGGTTGGAGGAGAATGTGGATCCGCTTGAAGCAAAGATAGAGATAATGGCGAAGCCCGCTGGAAAGAAACCGCAGTCGATCGACTTGCTTTCCGCTGGAGAAAAAACTTTAACCGCTATTGCATTGCTTTTCTCCATCTATCTCGTTAAGCCAAGCCCGTTTTGCATTCTAGATGAAGTCGATGGTCCGTTGGACGATAACAATACCGACAACTTTGTAAGAATGATCAAGAGATTTTCCGGAGATACGCAGTTCATTGTAATTACTCATAACAAGCGTACCATGGAAGCCGCCGACACTTTGTACGGAGTGACGATGGAGGAGCAGGGAGTTTCAAAAGTCGTCGCGGTTAGATTTGTAGACGATTGGGTGGCAAAGGAATGACCAGTTTACGACCTAAGGTATTCGTCGACTTTGACGGAACCATCACGACGCAGGATGTCGGGAACCAATTTTTTAGAAAATTCGGAAACGAAACGGAGTCGCTGAAAGCGGTTGAGATGTGGAAGGCAGGCAAAATGTCCGGACGAGACCTGACGCTGAAAGAGGCTGAATATGTTGCGGTGGACGAGGAAGATGCTTTAAGGTATGTCGAAACTTTCCAGATCGATCCAACATTCAAAGATTTTATCGCATACTGCAGATCGAGCTCGATGGAAATTTCCGTTCTAAGCGATGGACTCGATTTTTACATCAAAAGAATTTTCGACTTGAACGGGATATCGGGTGTCCCGTTTTATTCAAATATTGTTCGTTTCAATTCAAACGGAATCCGTGTTGAGTTCCCTTATCAGTCGGACTGCAGCAAGTGCGGTAATTGCAAGGGTCATCAAATTCTGACGAGGACCGGGATTGATGACGTCGTAATCTACATAGGAAACGGATTTTCGGACCGGTGTGCCGTTCAATACGCCGATGTGATTTTCGCGAAGGACGAGCTGTTGAAATATTGCGAGGAAAGCAACATCACGTATTTCCCGTTCGAGACTTTTGAAGATGTGATGAGAAAAATGAACAAGACTTTCAATGATGGAAAGTTCAGAAAGCGCCATCGCGCGGAACTGAAACGCAGAGAGGCTTATCTGGCAGAATGACGGCATTAATAAATAGAAATTGGAAAAACTATTTGTTCACCTACAGGAGCTATACGCCTATCCCTTTTTTGATAGCCATGATATGGTTTGCTTCGCCGACGGTCATGTCGCTCGCTGTTGGTTTCGTCATTTCGCTCTTAGGAGAAGCGATACGTTTCTGGGGAGTATTATATGCGGGAAGCGAGACACGCACTACAGGAAAGGCGGGCGGGACACAGCTTGTTACAAGCGGCCCTTACGCTCACGTAAGGAATCCGCTGTACATCGGAAATATCCTGATATACCTAGGTGTTGGAATCATGTCGAATGCCCTTGTACCATGGCTGCAATTGATCGCTCTCTTTTATTTTATTCTCCAATACCGGGCCATTGTAAGCATCGAGGAAGAATATTTATCGAAGACGTTTTCCGATTGGAAAATCTATTGCGCAAATGTGCGTCGTTTTGTTCCGAAATTAAAGACATTTCGAATTAATGATGATGTTGTTCCCGGCAGGCCGAATCCGCGACCTAATTTTCCGAGGGCCGTTCGCTCGGAACGCTCGTCCTTAATTGCGCTGACTTCATTGACAATTCTCCTGATCGTATTTCGCGTAATATCCAGGGGTGGTGCATGAGCAAGACTTGTATGATTATTGCTGGTGAAATTTCCGGCGATAAGCACGCCGCTCGAGTGGTCGAGAGAATGAAAAGAGAAAGAGACCTGCGAGTGATTGGAATCGGAGGAGACAGGATGAAGGCTGCCGGAGTTGAACTGCTCTATCATGTGAAAGAAATGTCGGTGATGGGGTTTGGCGAAATCATATCAAAGCTCCCGTTCTTCAGGAAAGTCAGACGCGATTTATCCCGCGTGATTGCAGAGGAAAAACCTTCGGCGGTGATTCTCGTCGATTATCCCGGTTTCAATTTACGCTTTGCAGAACTTGCAAAGAGAAAAGGGTTGAAGGTGGTTTATTTCATAAGCCCGCAAATATGGGCATGGGGAAAAGGCCGCATAAAGAAAATTCGACGGACTGTAGATTTAATGCTCACCATCTTCAAGTTTGAAGAAGAAATGTATAAGAAGGAAAATGTGACCGCTCACTTTATCGGCCACCCCCTCGTCGACGAGATGAAAATTCCGCGCGCCGGCGAGGTCGAGAATTTCCGAGAAAAGTACTCAAGTGCTCTTTCGGCAGTAAATAAAAGGAGGAAATTTCTTGCGCTGCTGCCGGGAAGTCGGATGCAGGAGATAAAGCGGATTTTGCCGACGATGCTTGAATCAGTTAAAGTCCTGAAGATGGAATTAGCAGATGATGGCATCGAGCTTGAGACGATAATCGGATGTGCTCCTGGTGTCGAAGATGAAACATACCACAAAATCGTGGAACAATCTGGATTCAATGCTCATTTGTGCCTTGAGGTAGAATTGCTGATGAGTTCAGCAGATGCAGGAATGGTGACAAGCGGCACGGCAACACTTGAGGCAGCTCTGCATAATTTGCCAATCGTGGTCGTGTACAAAACAAGCTTCGCTACATATTTCATAGGAAGATTGCTCGTCCGGTTAAAATCCATCTCGCTGGTAAATATCGTGGCACAGCAAGAAATTGTCCATGAATTAGTTCAATACGGCTTCAAACCCCCAATGGCGGCGGCATTCGTCAAAGAGATCTTGACAGACAATCAAGCTGTGGATGAGATCAGGCGCAAGTATGCAGAACTGAAAAACATTATTGGCGGTGAGGGAGCATGCGACAGGGCAGCCGAATTGATATTGAAGATGATTTGATGGCACGGGGAATAAGAGATTTATTGTTGCCGTTCAGCACGTTATTTGGCGGTGTTGTTGCGGCAAGAAATTATGGCTATGATAATCGTTTTCTTAGGATTAAGAAATTACCGAAGCCGGTCATTTCCGTCGGGAACATCTCCGTCGGCGGTTCGGGCAAGACGCCATTTGTGATGTATTTGGTAGAAAAGATTTTATCGCTCGGCAAAAAACCGGCTGTTCTGTCGCGGGGGTACAAGCGTGTGACAGATGATTTGATTATTTCATGTCCGCAAAAAGGGATTGAGCCGGACGTTCGAATGGTTGGAGATGAGCCTGCATTGATCTCCCAGAATTTTCCGGACATTCCCGTCGCTGTCCGGAAGGATCGTTATCATGCCGGGCTCGATGTCCTTGAAAAATTTGACGTGGATGTTTTCGTCTTGGATGACGGATTTCAAAATAGAGGGCTGCACCGCGACTTGGATTTTGTCCTGCTCAGAGGCTCCCTGGAAGACCTAAAGGATTATTATTTGCCATCGGGCCGCTTACGCGATTCTAAAAGGAGGATACGCCGGGCCGATCTGGTTGTCCTTACGTCACACGGTGAGTGGAGCATCCCCGGGGGGGATTTCCTAAGGAATTACTCGAGTATTCCGATGGCCGGAGTAAGTTTTTTGCCGTGTTATTTCACGGATCATGCCGGACAGAGATATCCCCTTGAGATGATCGCCGGCAGAGAAGTTGCGGCCTTTTGTGCAATCGCAATGCCCGGACAGTTCTTTTCAGGAATCGAAAGCTTGAAGCCAGGAGCTGTGTCAAAAAGAACTTTTCGAGATCATCACTGGTTCGACGAATATGATATCGATGAAATATTCGGCGGCAATGAAGACTTGATAGCGGTGACGACGGCGAAAGACGCGATGCGGATTTTTCTCGATGAAGAGTTGTGCGAGAAGGAGGAAGTGAAACAGATTTTTGCCCTGAACGAGAAAGCCATGGTCTGTTTCGGCGAAGATCATATAGAAGCAGCGCTCGTAAAAACCTTTGGTGAAAGTAATGAGTGACAGGATCCGAAAGGTAGGAATGTCTGATTGCGGAGAAAAAGATGTTAATTACGAAAACTTCTTGCGACTTCTTCCCGATTCGGAAATTATCGTGCTGTCGAAACACAATTCAGATGAGCTTGAAAATTGTGACGGCCTCGTCTTGACGGGCGGCGTCGATGTCGCACCTGAACTTTACGGTGAATGGCCCGATGAAACGGTGAAAGTTGATTCGGAAAGAGATGGCATCGAATATAAGATGATCGATGCGGCTTTGAAAAGGGATATCCCGATCGTTGGGATCTGCCGCGGCCTGCAGGTATTAAATGTCTATTTTGGCGGTACGCTGATAATCGATCTGGAAAAATTTCACGGAAGAAATCACCGGGCAATTTCAGATGATGAAGACAGGTTTCACAAGGTTATTCTGATTAGTGAATCGAAGTTGAAAAATTACATAAAGCAGGAGGATGGAATAGTAAATAGTTCGCACCATCAAGCTGCAGACAGGATCGGCAGCGGATTGAAAGTCGTCGCGCGTGCCGATGACGGAACAGTCGAAGCGATTGAAAGCAGTGATGGACGGAGTATTGTCGCCGTTCAATGGCATCCTGAGCGGTTGAAGGCCGACAGCCCTTTTTCGCGGGGTGTGCTCGCTCTGTTCGATTATTATCTAAAAGATGCCGTCCCGAAGAAGGTCTTCGGGCAAAAGAGCATTTCTATACAGCAATGATCAAGAGAAAAATATCTTAGAAAATAACATTTAATGGAGGTCATAAGATGAGTAAAACGAAATACGTGTATTTCTTCGGCAGCGGAAAAGCCGAGGGAAGGGCTGAAATGAAAAACCTTCTCGGTGGAAAGGGGGCGAATCTTGCGGAGATGACAAACATAGGTTTGCCGGTTCCTCCGGGATTCACAATCACCACTGAGGTTTGCACATACTATTATGCCAACAAGAGGAATTATCCTAAGTCATTAAAAGCTGAGGTCGACAAGGCTGTCAAGCGCCTTGAATCATCGGTGGGCGCAAAATTCGGCGAAAAAAATAATCCGCTTCTGGTTTCCGTCAGGTCCGGTGCGAGGGCTTCGATGCCGGGAATGATGGATACAATTCTTAATCTCGGAATAAATGATACAGTTGTAGAAGGGCTTGCAAAGAAGACCAACAATCCGCGGTTTGCGTATGATTCCTACAGGCGTTTCGTTCAAATGTACGGTGACGTGGTTCTCGGGTTGAAGCCGATTCACAAAGATGAAATAGATCCGTTCGAAGCGATCATCGAGCGGAAGAAAAAAGAAAAGGGCGTGCACCATGATACGGAATTAAACGCCAACGATTTGAAGGACCTGGTGATCAAATTCAAGAATGCCATCAAAGAAAAGACCGGCCACGACTTTCCGGAAAACCCGATAGAGCAGCTGTGGGGAGCGATCGGTGCCGTGTTTGGATCATGGAACAACGATCGCGCGATCGCATATAGGAAAATGTACGACATTCCTGAATCATGGGGAACAGCCGTCAACGTAGTTGCCATGGTGTTTGGCAACATGGGCGAGACCTCAGGTACCGGCGTCGCGTTCACCCGCGATGCGGCGACGGGTGCAAATGTTTTTTACGGTGAATATCTGATGAACGCCCAGGGCGAAGACGTCGTCGCGGGGATTCGCACTCCCATTCCCATCTCGAAACTTGCTGATGAGAACCCGAAGGTATACAACCAGCTCGAAAAAATTCGCAAGACGCTCGAGAAACATTATCGAGATATGAATGATATCGAGTTCACTATTCAAGAGGGTAAACTCTATATGCTGCAGTGCCGCGTCGGTAAGCGAACAGCATTTGCGGCAATCAAGATAGCTGTGGACATGGTCGATGAGAAACTGATAACCGAAAAGGAAGCTCTCGGCAGAATCGAGCCTGATCAGTTGAATCAGCTTCTTAGACCGGTATTTGATTTGAAGGAAAAAAGTGCTGCGGTGAATGACAGCCGGCTTCTCGCGAAAGGACTGAATGCAGGACCCGGAGCTGCAACCGGACGAATTGTTTTCAACGCACCTGACGCTGAAGAGTGGCACAAACGGGGCGAGCAGGTTATTCTAACCCGCATCGAGACTTCTCCTGAAGATATCAGAGGAATGGATGCTGCGAACGGCATCCTGACTGCGAGGGGCGGCATGACCTCGCACGCCGCGCTTGTGGCACGCCAGATGGGAAAAGTCTGCGTCGTAGGATGCTCGGCTCTTGAGATTGATTACTCGACTCATACAATGCACGTTAATGGAAAAGTTGTTAAAGAGGGCGATTGGATTTCAATCGATGGGACAACCGGCGAGGTCATTCAAGGAAAGGTTGCAACAAAGCCGTCGGAAGTCTTGCAGGTTATCATCGACAGAACTCTGGATCCCAAGGATGCCCCGATATTCCAGCAGTTTGAGAAAATCATGAAGTGGGCGGACAAATACAGAACCCTGAAAATTCGTACGAACGCCGACCAGCCCGATCAAGCGTCAAACGCAGTGGCATTCGGCGCAGAAGGAATCGGTCTCTGCCGGACTGAACATATGTTTTTCGGTGAGGGTAAGATCGGGCCGATGCGTGAGATGATTCTCGCTGATACTCTGGACGCGCGCAAGAAGGCACTTGCAAAATTGCTCCCTCTCCAGCGAGCCGACTTCGAAGGAATTTTTGAAGCCATGAAAGGCATGCCGGTAACGATCAGGACCCTGGATCCGCCGCTCCACGAATTCCTGCCGCATGAGGAAAAGGCACAGCGTGCACTAGCCCAGCAAATGGGAATCAGCTATGAGAAAGTCCACCAGCGCGTGGAAGATCTTCACGAGTTCAACCCGATGCTGGGATTCCGAGGATGCCGGCTGGGCATCATCTATCCTGAAATAACTGAGATGCAGAGCCGCGCTATCTTCGAAGCGGCAGCCAACGTCCAGAAAAAGGGAATAAAGGTCGAGCCGGAAGTTATGATCCCGCTCGTCGGCAATGTGAAGGAACTTGACGGCCAGGCAAAGATTGTACGGCAAGCAGCCGAAGAGGTGATGAAGGAAAAAGGCGTGAAGTTCGAGTATCTTGTCGGAACCATGATAGAAATTCCGCGGGGTGCACTCACTGCCGATGAGGTTGCAAAGACGGCGGAGTTCTTCAGCTTTGGCACAAATGACTTGACTCAAACAACACTTGGTGTCAGCCGTGACGATGCGGGCCGCTTCCTGATTCCATACACGCAAATGGAAATCTACGCCAAGGATCCGTTTGAAGTATTGGATCGTGATGGTGTCGGTCAGTTGATGAAGATCGCGAAGGAAAAGGGCCGATCTGTCAAGCCGGGTCTTAAGCTCGGTATTTGCGGCGAACATGGCGGCGAGCCGTCTTCGGTCGAGTTCTGTCACATGATTGGACTGAATTATGTCAGCTGCTCGCCATTCAGAGTGCCGATTGCGAGACTGGCCGCTGCCCGTGCTGCGCTTACATATCCGGCGAAACCTCCTCTGAAGGCTCGCGGAGCAAGGCAGACGACCAAGAAGCCGTCATCCAAAAGAACGAAAAAGGCAAGAAGGTAAAACGTAGTCCCATTTCCGGCCGCTTCTCCAATGAGGCGGTCGGAAATTTTTCCAAAAACATCGAGAAGGGAAAACCAAACAAAGGGATTATGACTTTATGAAACTTTCTGATTTTAAGTATCCGATTCCTCGCAACTTGATTGCAAAATCTCCTGCTCATCCGCGCGACCATGCGAAAATGATGGTCGTCGATAGGAAGACCCAACAGATTGAGGACAAGAACTTTCATGAGATTGCAGATTATCTTGAGAAAGGAGACTCTGTTGTCGTAAATGAAACGAAGGTTTTTCCTGCGCGCCTGATGGGAAGAAAGGAAAAGACTAACGCAAAGATAGAAGTACTTCTCCTTAGGGAGTTGAATCATGAGGAAGGAATCTGGGATGTCGTTGTCGAACCTGCAAGGAAGGTCCGAATAGGAAACAAGATCTACTTCGATGAAGAGAAAATGTATGCGGAGGTGATCGACAATACTACCAGTCGCGGCAGGACTATCAAATTCAATTACAAGGGAGACATCTACAAGATACTCGACAGGATCGGGCAGATGCCGCTGCCGCATTACATCAAGAGAGAACCGACCGATAAAGATAAGGAAGACTATCAGACTATCTACGCACGGGTGGTCGGCGCTGTGGCCGCTCCCACCGCGGGACTTCATTTCACGACGCGCCTTTTTTCAAAACTGGAAAAGAGGGGCGTGAAAATTCTGCCGGTCACTCTCCACATCGGGATAGGAACGTTTCGAACAGTGGACGTCGAAGATTTGACCAAGCATCGAATGGACTCGGAGTTCTTCGAAATCCCGCCTGAGACCGCAAAGGCGATTAACCAATCAATCGATTCCAGAAAGAGAGTATACGCAGTCGGGACCTCGGTCGTGCGGGTCCTCGAGTCAAATGTCACCACCGACAATCATGTCAAGGCTGGCAGAGGCTGGACGGATAAATTCATCTATCCTCCTTTTGATTTCAAGGTAGTTGACCATCTGATAACTAATTTTCATTTACCCGAGACTACGCTGATCATGCTTGTGAGCGCGTTCACCGGTCATGATTTGATGATGCGTGCCTACAAGAAAGCGATAAAAGACGGCTACCGGTTCTACAGTTATGGCGATGCAATGTTGATTCTGTAAATGGGAAAGAAAGTCATTGGTAGTCCCGCGAGGAGCAGGACAGACTTCCGCGGGATTGGAGTGATCATCCCGGCTGCGGGTGCCGGGAGTCGTCTCGGAGGTCTCGTCAAGCCTCTTGTAGATGTCAACGGTAGCGTGCTCCTCGCGCGCATCCTAGGTCTCTTCCGAGAACTGACGGACGTCAAAAAAATCTGCATTGCGGTCCCGAAAACTGCTTTTCGCAGATTTGAAGATGTTGTCCAAGCATTGAAGATGGAGAATCTCACCGTGATTGTCGAAGGAGGAGATAAGAGGGCGATTTCGGTTCGCAATGCATATGAGCAGCTTCGAACTCACATAACTGAGAAAGATCTTGTGTGCATCCATGATGCCGCGAGACCGCTTCTGTCGAAATCCGACCTTGACTCCGTCATCGACGCGGGATGGAAATATGGAGCAGCATTTCTTGCGGCAAAAATAAAAGATACTCTGAAGGTAGTTGACGAAAAGAATTTCTGCGAAAGAACTATCGACCGCTCGAGCATTTATGGCGCACAAACGCCGCAGGTCATGTTGTCGAAATTGCTGTCGAAGGCTTATAAGACGGTCAGGAATATCTCTGAAGCCACGGACGAGATCACGCTGATGGAGAAAATTGGCGTTAAAGCGTTGGCGGTTGAGCCCCGGCATTTGAATCCGAAACTGACCACACACGAAGACCTGGAGTTGATCAAGAGACTTATTTCCTGATATACTCCGCTCTCAGGAAGTCGGAAGGTAGAACTTGTCTGCCTTGACTCAGCGCGTCTCCGAACTGCTGACCCAATCTGTTTATAAAAACATCTCTTTGCTGCCCGACAGAATCCAGCTTGAAAGTCGATTCACCTTCCTCAACCCAAATTCCGATTGCATCTGGCAATTTTTTTGTCCCGGTTTCATAGGTTAAATATGCCGAACCGAAAAAGTGCACTAGCTTCGCGCTGTCACCCCATTTGTCCCGCGGCGAGTCTGAAAAAAAGTATCGGGGCAATTTTGTTATTCGCGACGCTGCGTTGACCGAATCTTCGGCTGGAAGTGGAAGTCGGATGGTGCCTATTAAGGGAAATGTCGGCTTGATAAATGTGCGGTTCAAAACAGCAAACGAGATCGCAAGGAGTGCGTCGCCAACTCCATTTTCGGATAGTTCCATGCCTTTTTCGAAAAGCAAGTCGATATGTTTGAGCTCCTCGTTTCTTTCTGGGTTCACCTCGGGAAAATCGTCTCCTCTTATGTAGCTTCGGAGGCTGTCTGTTATCTGGAGTACACCCGGCTCGAATATTTTTTTCAGAGCATCGAATTGAGCGTAAACACTTCCTGAAAAAAGCAGTGTCAAAAGAATTGAGAGAAGAAAGTTAAAAAGAGATCGTATCAAGTTTGAACGACACCGACGTTAAACTTTTCGAGTTCTGGGTTGTTGTTTGCCATTTCTATACCAAGTGAAATTGCATCACGAGTTTCCAGAGGATCTATTATGTCGTCGACCCATAATCTTGCGGCAGCATAAGTCGGTTCCATCTCATTTTCGTAACGTTTCTTTACTTCGTCGAGAAGTCTTGCTTGTTCATCGTCGGAAACCGTTTTGCCGTATCGCTTCAATTGCTGAAGACGAATGCTCATCAGAGTCTGGCTGGACTGTTCGCCGCCCATGACGGCGATCTTCGCCGACGGCCAGCAAAAAATCAGGCGAGGTTCATAGGCTTTCCCGCACATCGCATAGTTTCCGGCGCCGAAGCTGTTTCCGATTATGAACGTAAATTTCGGTACGGTGGAATTTGAGACAGCGTTAACCATCTTGGCTCCGTCTTTTATGATTCCGCTTCTTTCGGCCCGTGTTCCGACCATGAAACCTGTGACATCCTGGAAAAATACGATAGGTATCCTCTTTTGGTTACAATTCATGATGAATCTCGCGGCTTTGTTCGCCGCGTCGGAATATATCACTCCTCCGATCTGCATCTCACTTGAATTGTCCGCCTTTCTTGATCTTACCGCCGTACGCTGGTTTGCAACAATTCCGACCGACCAGCCGTCTACTCGCGCATAGGCGCAAATAAGCGACTTGCCGTAAGTTGCCTTGTATTCGTCAATCTCGCTCTTGTCGACAATTCGAGAGATGATTTCATACATGTCGTACGGTTTCGATCTTTCGACAGGAATAATTCCGCTGATTTCTTTCGGGTCGAATTTCGGCGGGTGCGGTTCCGATCGTTCGAAGCCGGCTTTCTCTTGCAGACCACGATGGGAAATTAAGTCACGAATTAGTTTCAATGCCTCAAGATCTGATTTCACCTTGTAGTCCGTTATGCCCGAGATGGAGGAATGAGTTTCAGCTCCGCCTAATCTTTCAATGTCGGTCTCTTCGCCGATCGCAGCTTTGACGAGGTGAGGCCCTGCGAGGAACACGCTTCCCGTCCCTTCCACTATTATCGACTCATCGCTCATGATAGGGAGATAAGCGCCGCCGGCGACACACGGTCCCATGATTGCTGCCAATTGCGGAATTCCCATCGAGCTCAAGATCGCGTTGTTGTAAAAAATTCTTCCAAAATCATCTTTGTCAGGAAAGATCTCCGACTGCATCGGCAGAAATACTCCAGCGGAGTCGACTAAGTAAATTATCGGGATTCTATTTCGAATGGCTATTTCCTGTGCCCTGAGATTCTTTTTGATCGTGAGAGGAAAGTAGGCACCCGCTTTCACAGTTGAGTCATTTGCGACGACGACAGCGTATCGTCCATGAATTTTCCCGATTCCGGTCACAATGCCGGCGGATGGGGCTCCACCATACTCATCATAGAGCCCGTGTGCAGCAAGTGTCCCAATTTCTCTGAAAGGTGTGCCATGATCTATCAGATGCGATATGCGCTCGCGTGAAAGCATCTTGCCGCGTTCCTTTTGTTTTCTTGCCGCTTCCTCACCGCCACCTTTTTTCGCCTGCTCGATTTGTTTTTGGATTTTCTTTGAAAGCTCCCTATTCGTATCTTCATTCTGTGCGAAGGCTGCGGTTCGATCCATCTTGCTTCCACAGATTGTCATGACTGCTCCATAGCTCATTTTATCAATTCAAGGCTCAAAAGTCAAAGGCGGAAAATCACTGCGCTTTTGTCAATTTACTTCCATTGACATTCTTACAGCCTGTTTCTATATTATTCCCTGTTGAAATGCAGCGTAAATCATCCCATGAAAAGACAGCGTCAGCTAAGCTGACGTTTGTTATATTATCGGATGCTGAGAAGCCATCGAAGACATTCAAGGCATCTCGACTTCAATTAGTGCTGCTGGTTCTTTTTGGATTTGTTATTATCGGTGCTTTGAGCGTTTTCATCATGATTGAAACGCCTCTCGGCAAGCTGATACTCCCGGAATATTTCAGTACGCGAGCGGAGCAGCTCGAAAGAATACGTTCACTGGAAGGTAAGGTAGAAGGTGTTCAGCAGCAATTAGCTTACCTGGCGTCGTATAATTTTAAATTGCGAGGCGCGCTGGGCGATACCGGAATTTTTGCAGATACAATAAACACGCAGCTGTCTCCACGGCATGAGGCCGCAACATCGGAGAATCAGATCGAGGCGCGACCAGAGTCAGTTGAGACTAAAGGGATGAACAATGAGGGCGCCTCACTACAAAGTATGCCGGTTTCCCCGGGTACTGCTCAATCAAATGAAGGAAGTTCACTGTTCCCGTTACTGATGCCGGCGCAAGGTTTCGTTACTCGAAGCGTGGATTATTCCATTCAACATTACGGTCTTGATATTTCTGCACCGGAAGGAGAATCAATAGTCGCGCCCGCCGCCGGGGAAGTTTTGTTTGCTGATTGGACTTTGAGCGGAGGAAATACTTTGATAATCGCGCATGCAAACGACTACATCACGGTTTACAAACATTGTGAACGAATACTGGTGAATGTCGGCACGAAAGTGACGAGAGGTGAAGCCATCGCGCTTATCGGTTCCACCGGAGTTACGAGCACCGGACCGCACCTTCACTTTGAACTCTGGCAGAATGGTAAAAACCTCAACCCAGAGAATTATTTACTAACGAAGAACTGACATGGCAAAAGAAGAAACCCAAATTAACATAGTGGCACAGGGAACTCGCTTTGAAGGAAAGATTACGAGTTCAGGAAGCCTTCGAATAGATGGACAGGTAACCGGCGATATTTCGTTGACAGGTGATTTGGTCATCGGCGCCAACGGTGAAATATCGGGCAACGTGGACGCACAAACCGTGACAGTCGGCGGAAAAGTTACCGGCAATATTAATGCGAAGAATAAATTAGTGTTCGAAAGCAAAGCAAGGATAAAGGGCGATATAAGAGCTTCCAAGTTGGTCATCGATGAAGGTGCGATGTTTGATGGAAAATGCGAGATGAGTGGTGATCGAAGACCTGACCAGAAGAGCGAACTGTTCAGATGATTTGTGAATGCGGTCCCGCAGACGGGATCTTGGATGAAGAAAAAGCAAACGCTCGGAGAAAGTCTGGGTGAAGCTTACAGACAGCTTGCACCTTTCATGGGACTCGGCACGGAGCTGGCTGCGTCTGTTGCAGGTATGTTGCTTATCGGTTTTTTCCTTGACAAGCATTTTAATACGTATCCCTGGCTGCTCTTAACAGGTGCTGCAGCAGGACTGATCGGCGGATTCTTCAATTTCATAAGAGAAGTTCAAAAACTAAGCAAGAGTGATACCAAACGGAAAGGTTGAATCTTCCTTACCGAAGATCGACAAGCCACAGATTCAGTCGATGCGCAAGAGAATGCTCAGGATATTGTTCGCCTGCTTGATTGCGATGGGAGTCATTTCGTTTTTACTCACCTGGAAATTTGCGAGCGGAGCTTTCGAGCTTGCGTATTTTCTGGGCGCATCGATCGGGCTATTGAACGGCGTCTTCGGATTTTTGACTATAGAGAAATTCATTGACAAAAGCAGCCTTGCATTCTTAAAGGGAGTTTTCATCGGAATGGGAATACGACTGTTGGTTCTCCTTGGAATCTTCATAATGCTTATAAAGGTTTTCAAGATTCACATAGTCGGCTTAGTCACCGGCTTATTAATCTTTTACTTCGCCATGACGATATTCGAAGTAGTTTTTCTGAATAGGAGAGTTGAAATCAAAAATGGGACGCGAACGTGATTTTTGACCCTGGATTTGTGGGTGCTTCAAATCTGATTGCAGCAAACGCAGGCAGTACTGCCCCCGATACAGTTATGTCGGCTGCGGCAAGTTCCTCCAGCGCTTCAAATGGAACCTGGATAATCGAGCACGTTGCAGATTCTCACATTCTGGAGTTCAAGCCGTTCGGCGAGATTCATCTTCCCCAGTTTCCGCCGGTGCACATCGGCGGCATGACGATAGATTTTTCTTTGACAAAGCATATTGTGATGATCTGGTTTGCAGTGCTCCTCCTGCTGATTTTTGTGCAAGCGGCGATGAGAAGCTATCGAAAGGATCGTGCCGGCAAGAAGCCATTGGTACCTCATGGACTGGCGAACGCTCTTGAGGTGGTAGTAGTATTTGTGAGAGACGATATCGTGCTGGGTGCGATCGGTGAAAAAGGCAAAAGACTCCTTCCATATTTTCTAACCTTATTCTTTTTCGTTCTCTTTTCGAATTTTGTAGGATTGATTCCGTACACCTCGACTCCGACAGGAAACATAAATGTGACTGCCGCTCTCGCAATAATAGCATTCTTCGTGATTCAAATTTCAGGGATTGTCGATCACGGGTTCGTCGGCTACTTTAGAGGATTGATGCCTCCTCATATTCCCCTGTTTGTCATCCCTGTTATGGTTATCGTAGAAATTCTGGGACTCTTCACGAAGCCGTTCGCTCTCTGCGTTCGTCTTTTTGCGAATATGTCCGCCGGCCACATTGTGATTTTCTCGTTGATAGGATTAATTTTTATCTTCCACTCGATATTTATCGCACCTATCTCGATCGCTTTTGCCGTCTTCATAAGTTTGCTGGAAATACTTGTCGGACTCATACAGGCTTATATTTTTACGATGCTGACCGCACTTTTCGTCGGGTTGGCGATTCATCAACATTAAGAAGTCAACGTTAAAAATTAAAAATTCATCATCCAAAATTTAAAATTAGGAGAATAAAATGCCGGATTTAGGATTAACACATCTTGCGGCGGGAATTGGCGCCGGACTAGCCGTGATTGGCGGAGGACTTGGGATTGGAAAGCTTGCGTCTTCTGCGATGGAAGCGAGCGGACGTCAACCCGACGCGCTCGGCGATATCAGAACTTCCATGATTATTGCAGCCGCCCTTATCGAGGGTGTCACCCTCTTCGCTGAGGTCATAACCATTATACTTGCTTTAAAGTGAATAGCCGATCGCTAAACGGACTGCCGGGCGGCTACACGATAGCGAACAGCAAATAGGAGCGACATGCTTGAACTAAATACTGGATTGATAATCTGGACCGCGTTGACCTTCGGCGTACTTCTAGTAGTCTTGCGGTCGTATGCATGGAAACCCATTCTCAATAATCTTGAGACCCGCGAAGAATCGATCCGTCAATCTCTGGAAAGAGCCGAAGAAGCAAAGAGGGAAGCCGAGCGAATCCTGGAAGAGAATAAGAAGAACCTTGCAAAAGCCGAGGAGATGGCCCAGCAGGTGCTTCGGGAGGCTCGCGAACTTGGTGAAAAAATTAGATCTGAGTTGGCATCGAAGGCGAGAGCAGAGGGAGACAAACTCCTTGAAAGAGCACGCGATGAAATCGAGCGCGACAAGCAGCTTGCGATGACTCAGCTTCACGGACTGGTTGCCGAACTTGCGGTCAAAGCCGCGGAAAAAATTCTTGATGAAACTATCGACGAGGTGAAGCAGAAAAAGTTGGTCGAGAATTTTATCAACTCCCTGGGCAAAAATTAAGAAGCAATGAAGGAAACCAGAGCAGCAAAAAGATACGCCGGAGCTTTACTCGGACTTGCGTCGGAGATGAAGATAACTGAAAAGGTTGCCGCCGACATGCAATTGATCCGGGATTGGGTAGAGTCATCGAACGATCTCAGGCTTTTTTTTCAAAGTCCGATAATTGATCGGCAAAAGAAGCGGAAATCGGTAGAGGCGCTTTTTAAAGGACGAGTCGACGATCTGACTGCGCGGTTTCTTTTCCTCCTTATTGATAAAGGCCGGGAGGTCTTGACTTACTTTATTGCCGTCGAGTACGGCGTCCTGCACGACATCCTTGTTGGCATCGAAAATGCCGATCTGAAAGCTCCTTATGAATTTAATAGGGCCGAGGAAGCTAAAGTACAGTCCAAATTAGAGCAGATGACCGGCAAGAAGGTTCGTATTTCTTTTTCGATTGAGAAAGACCTGATCGGCGGGTTCATGGCACAGATCGGCGACACTGTGTACGACGGGAGTGTTCGTCGACAGCTGGAAATCTTAAGGCAGCAGCTTGCCGGCGGTTAGTTTGAAGTGCAAAGTGAAAAGCAATCTATTGTCGATTATCAACAATAGATTTTTGTCTTGAAAAGTAAAATTTGAAATTGAGAATCTAAGAAAATGGCACAAGTAAGACCTGATGAAATAACTGCGATATTGCGAAAGCAAATTTCCGGTTACGAGCGCGAAGTCGACATCTACGATGTCGGGACCGTTTTGCAGGTAGGCGATGGAATAGCGCGCGTCTACGGCTTGCAGAAAGTTATGGCAAGCGAGCTGATCGAATTTCCCAACGGCGTCTTCGGAATGGCACTAAATCTTGAAGAGGACAATGTCGGCTGCATGTTGTTCGGCAACGATACTCTGGTGAAAGAAGGAGATCAGGTTCGTCGAACAGGAAAAGTGATGTCGATGCCCGTCGGGGAAGCGATGTCGGGGCGCGTCATTAATCCGCTGGGCCAGCCGATTGACGGGAAAGGTGCGATCGAGACTAAAGAGTCTCTTCCTGTTGAAAGGAAAGCGCTCGGAGTCATCGCAAGGATGCCGGTGAAGCAGCCCCTGAATACAGGACTCAAGGCGATTGACTCGATGATCCCGATCGGACGGGGACAGCGCGAGCTCATTATAGGCGACAGGCAGACGGGTAAAACGGCAATTGCCGTTGATACAATTATCAACCAAAAGTACACTCATACGGACACCGCCCAGAAAAGAGGCATCAAACCCGTTTATTGCATATACGTCGCCATAGGACAAAAAGCGTCTACCGTGGCACAGGTCGTAGCGCAGCTTGAAGAGCAAGGAGCCATGGAGTATACGACCGTCGTCTCTGCGGCCGCAAGCACGCCTTCGCCGATGCAGTTCATTGCACCTTATTCGGGATGTACACTCGGAGAATTTTTCCGGGACAGCGGTCGCGACTCGCTGGTTATTTACGACGATCTGTCAAAACATGCGTGGGCATATCGTCAAGTCTCTCTGCTTCTTCGCAGGCCGCCGGGACGCGAAGCCTATCCCGGAGATGTTTTTTATCTGCATAGCAGGCTTCTCGAGCGCGCGTCGAAACTCAGCGACGAGCTCGGCGGCGGAAGTCTGACGGCACTTCCCATCATCGAGACGCAGGCGAACGACGTATCCGCTTATATTCCGACAAACGTAATCTCGATCACCGACGGACAAATTTATCTCGAGCCGAGTCTTTTCAACTCCGGCGTACGTCCGGCGATCAACGTCGGAATTTCTGTCTCGCGGGTCGGCGGAAACGCGCAGATCAAAGCGATGCGTAAGGTCGCAGGAAGACTGAGATTGGATCTCGCGCAATTTCGCGCGCTGGAAGCATTCATAAAATTCGGATCCGACCTTGACAAGGTAACACAGGCGCAGATTCGGAGAGGCCAGCGTTTGGTTGAGTTGCTCAAACAGAAGCAGTATGTGCCGATGCCGGTTGAGAAACAGGTGGTGCTCATCTTCACCGGAACCAACGGCTATCTGGATGAACTCCCGGTCGAAAGCATTGATAGATTTGAGAAGGAGTTTCTTGAGATGATGGAGTTGAAGCATCGGAACATTCTTGACAGGATCGCAGATACGAAGGACATAGATCTTGAAACCGATAAAAGGCTTCATGAAATAACGAGAGACTTTGTTGTGCTATTCAAGAAATAGCTTTCATCTTGTTACTAAGGTCTGGAAGCGTAAGACTCACGAAAGGAACAGGAATTGCCGACGCTCCGCGAAATAAGACGGCGCATATCTGGCGTAACGAGCACTGAAAAAATCACAAAGGCGATGAAGATGGTCGCTGCGGCGAAGCTTCGCCGTGCACAGGCTGCCGTCATTGCTGCACGCCCGTACTCACGGAAGATCAGCGAGCTCATGAAGCATCTTGCAGCCAACGCGGACCTTAGTGAACATCCGCTTGTGAAAGAGAGAGATCTGAAAAGGGCTGCCATCGTCGTCGTTACTGCCGATCGGGGATTCTGCGGGGCCTTCAACTCGAACATTATCAAATCAACGAACGACCTCATAGCAACACGGTACCAGAATTTGTCCGGCGGAGTGAAGTTGTTTGCCGTAGGAAGAAAAGGGTATGATTTCTTTTCGAGGCGGAAATATGAAGTAATCGGGAATTACTCCGGTGTGTACCATGATCTCCAGTTCCATATCGCAAAGGACATTGCATCGGAAATCATCAAAGGATATTTAAGCCGCGACTATGACCGGGTCGAGATCGTGTATAACGAATTCAAGAACATAATCCAGCAGCGATTGTTAATAGAACAGTTCCTTCCGATTCCGAGAGAAACTTTGTCGGCCGAAGGATTGTCACATCACCTGCAAGAGTACATTTACGAACCCGACAGCTCGTCCATTCTCGAGTCTTTGATCCCTCGTCATCTTGAATATCAGATTTGGAGAGTGCTGCTGGAAAGTAACGCCGCGAGTGAAGGGGCGCGCATGGCAGCGATGGACAACGCGAGCGAAAACGCCGGTGAATTGATCGCAACGCTGACGCTCCAATATAATAAAGCACGGCAGGCGTCCATCACCAAAGAATTGCTCGAGGTCGTTTCCGGCGCCGAAGCGCTGACGGCAGCGGGCTGAGAAAAACGAAATGCCGTAACCATAAGGGGTACGGTATCGGATCTCTGGATCGTCTCGATCTCGCAATCGGATAGCATGTTGATCCGCGGTTCAATAGTTTTTTCAGTTCTTCTTTCCTATAGAGGCATCGGAGTGAACGACCTTTAATAAGTATTCAACGGATATCAGAAGATGAGTAAATATGTTCATGGATACTCCGACAGGGAGTCGAGAAGGTTACATGATCAAGCAGACACGCTCGATGAATTGTTGCATCATGATTCTATCTTTTCGGAAGGATCAAAAGTGTTGGAGGTAGGCTGTGGAGTCGGATCTCAAACTAAAATAATAGCGAAAAAAAATCCTGCCTGTGAATTTACCTCGGTTGACATTTCGGAAACGTCGCTTGAAAAGGCAAGAAACTCGATCTGCAAGCTTGGGATTAATAATGTGACGTTCCAGGTAGGTGATATTTTCGACTTACAGTTTGGCCCGGAATCGTTCGACCACATATTTGTCTGCTTCGTTCTGGAGCACTTATCTAATCCATTGGGGGCGTTGCTTAACTTAAAGAATGTATTACGGAAAGACGGAACGATCATGGTTGTAGAAGGCGACCACGGGTCCGCGTATTACTATCCTCGGAGCGACGCTGCTCAGGAAGCCATAGACTGCCAGGTAAAGTTGCAGTCGAAGCATGGAGGTAATGCCCTTATTGGCAGAGAACTTTATCCGCTGTTGCGTAAAGCAGGCTTCGCTCATTGCACGGTCACGCCCCGATTGGTTTATGTGGATTCAAGTAAGCCGCGGTTAGTCGATGGCTTCATTAGAAACACGTTTACTGCCATGATTGAGGGTGTTAAAGAAGAGGCAATAAGTAATTCGTTGATAGGGGAAGGCAGATGGGAACAGGGGATTAACGACCTCTATCGCACCACGAAAGACGATGGAGTTTTCTGCTACACTTTTTTCAAAGGTAAAGGAACGAAAACGCGGAACCCATGATCTGAATCATGGGTTCGACTCACTACGGCAAAAGTATTCCCGCTGCGATCACCGTCGTCCAAATCCCGCGTTTATCTCCTTCGGCCGATTGTGTCACGTTGAAAGTCTTAACTATTTTCCCGCTCATCTTGTATTGCTGCTCCCGTTCATCCCATGCTGCGTTGGAATCGAATTCGATGCCCAGAGTTGTCGCAAGCATCGTGGCTGCGAGGTCTTCGGCATATTCGCCCGCTTTTTCATCGGTCTCCCCGAACGGATGGTGCTCGGAAAGATAGCCGTATTGGGACGAATCGTTCGGGGTCGCTACCCCGATTGATGCGGCGACCAATCTGTTGGGCTCGTTTGTGGAATTTCTGGCCAGCACGCAAAATGTGATCTGTCCGGGCTGAAGAAGCTTCAGTCCATCGTCAATCGGAATGCGTTTGCATCCCGCAGGAAAAATACTCGATACGGTGACCAAGTTGCATTTCTCGATTTTCGCGTCGCGCAGCGCCAGCTCGAAAGACTGAAGATAGTCGCGATGGCGGCCTACCCCTTTGGTGAAAAAAATTCTGGTCGGGACATACAATTTCACATCTCCTTTTATTGGTTAAACGTTTCTACTCTAAGTTGTTGATAAATCAGCTCTACCTATGTTTGAAATTACCTTTTTATTTTGTAAAACTTTCTTTTTCCAACTTTCAGGATAAATGGTGTATCAACTCTCAATCGGGCATTCGGATCAGCGACCTTCGTGCCGTCAATTGTTACACCGCCCTGGTTAACTAAACGACGGGCATCACCGTTCGATTTTGCAGCACCTATTTCGACTAGGAGCTGGAAGATTACCAATTCGCCACGGCCTAATGTGACCTCCTCGATTTCTTCAGGTGTTTCCTTCCTTACAAAAATCTTGTCGAAGTTCTTTTCCGCTTGCTCTGCTGCTTCCTGATCATGGTAAAGCGTCACGATCTCTCGAGCCAGCCTTCTCTTTAAGTCTCGCGGGTTTACCGATTGGGATTCAAGTTGGTTCTTGATTGTCTTAAGCTCTGGCTCCGGCACGTCAGTCGTGAGAACAAAATAATCGTAGATCAGGGTATCAGGAATTGAGAGAGTCTTGCCGTACATTTCGTCAGGCGGATCGGTTATCGCGATGTAGTTCCCCAACGACTTGGACATTTTCTCGACGCCGTCGGTTCCGATTAAAAGCGGCATGGTCAAAATCACCTGCGGTTCCAATTGATACTCGCGCTGAATGTCCCTTCCGACGAGAAGGTTAAATTTCTGGTCCGTGCCGCCAAGCTCGATGTCAGCTTTGATCGCCACCGAATCCATAGCTTGGGCAAGAGGGTAAAGGAACTCATGGACGCTTATCGGCTCTCCGCTGCCGTACCGTTTTTCGAAATCATCCCGCTCCAGCATTCGTGCAACGGTATATTTGCTTGCAAGCTTAATAACGTCCTCGAAATTCATGTTTCCAAGCCAGTCGGAGTTATAGACTATCTTTAGATCTTTCGTCGAAAGAATTTTCGATGCCTGCTTGAAGTATGACTCTCCGTTTTGCCGCGTCTCTTCGAGAGTCATCGATGGTCTGGATTTGTTTCTTCCCGACGGGTCGCCGATCATCCCGGTAAAATCACCGACGATCAGTATTGCGGTGTGTCCAAGATCTTGAAATTGTCTGAGCTTTCGGAGCACGACTGAGTGTCCGAGGTGAAGGTCGGGCCGGCTCGGGTCACAGCCCAGCTTTACATTGAGAGGAACCTTGCCCTTGATTGATTTCTCAATCTTACTCGCAAGTTCTTCTTCCGGAATGATTTCTGCGGTGCCCCGCCTAATCAGATCAAGTTGTTCGTTGAGTGAAGGAAACAACCTTAGCTATTTTTCTCCTGTCGAATTGTCCGAATGGATCCTGTCGAGAATAGGAAATTTTCCGGCATGGTCATGCTTGAGCGTCGTTACCGTGCTGGCGCAACTCGCGCTCCTGATCGCGTTTCTTGATCGCATCACGTTTATCGAAAGATCTTTTCCCTTTAGCGAGAGCAAGTTCCAGTTTAGCTAAGCCGTGCTTCCAATAAAGCCGGATAGGAACAAGCGAAAGACCCTTCTGTTTTGTCTTGCCGAAAATCTTTTTGATCTCTCTCTTGTGTAAGAGAAGTTTTCTCGATCTCTTGGGATTATGATTGAAAGGACCGGCATTCTGGTATGCTGCGACATGCATGTTGTGAAGCCAAATTTCCCCGTCCTTGATGGAGGCGAAACAATCGCTGATATCGACCTTTCCTTGTCTCACAGATTTTACTTCGCTTCCCTTTAGAACGATTCCCACTTCGGTAGTCTCCAGAATCTGATACTCGTGACGCGCACGCTTATTCTGAGCTACAGTTTTCTCCTCTGGTTCCATTTGATTTTCCACTTGGCCTTCCATGTTTAATTATCGTTCGATCTCGAAGATCCCAAAGGTTTCTTCGAGAAAGAAACGTTTTTGGTGCAATCTCGGGTATCACCCTACACTTGTTAATACTCTTAGCCGTTTCCCGACTGCGACATAAAATGCAAAATTTTACCTTTCAAAGTCAAGATGGAAAGGAAAGATTTTTTGTGAGGGGGTAGAATTCCAGCGTGATGCGGGTAAGTCATTGGTTTAACTAATCCGCCGCGTAATATTCCTTTATTTCCCGCTGTTTGATATATTGAATCAAAAAAGCGAACTGAAATGACACAGGCGTCGAAAACTGAGTTGACTCTTGACAAGATAGTATCACTTGCAAAAAGGAGAGGATTTGTTTTTCAATCGAGTGAAATATACGGCGGCCTGAACGGCTGCTGGGATTACGGTCCCCTTGGCGTGGAAATGCTGAACAATGTGAAGCAGCAATGGTGGAAGAACATGACCTACCGTGAAAATATCGAAGGCATTGATGCATCCATCCTTATGCATCCGCGTGTGTGGGAAGCTTCAGGACACGTCGAGAATTTTACCGATCCGATGGTCGATTGCAAACAGTGCAAAGCGAGATATCGTGTCGATGTTCTTTTTGATGACTTGTCGATCAAGAAAAAGAAGGAAGTATTGCGCGAGCTTGTTCCGCAGAAATTTGCAGGGCAACAGAAAGATGACGTAATAGAAGCGGAGTTTGCAGAAGCGGTTTCCACCGACCAGGAGGCAGCTGAAATCGCGGTGATGCTCCCGTGTCCTAATTGCGGAAATAAAGGGACATTCACTGAAGCCCGCAAGTTCAATCTCATGTTTAAAACTTTTGTCGGGCCTGTCGAGGATTCGTCGTCGGTAGTTTACCTGCGTCCTGAAACTGCACAGGGCATCTTCGTGAACTTTCAGAACGTGTTGACCGCATCGCGGCAGAAGCTTCCGTTCGGCATCGCGCAGATCGGGAAAGCATTTCGCAATGAAATAAATACCAAGAATTTTCTTTTTCGGACGCGCGAGTTCGAGCAGATGGAGATGCAGTTTTTCGTCAAGCCGGGAACGGATGATAAGTGGTTCGAATACTGGCGCGCAGAGCGAATGCAATGGTACATTGATCTCGGCATGAAGAAAGAGCAGCTGCAATGGCACCAGCATCCAAAGGACAAGCTGGCACACTATGCTAAGGACGCCTATGACATAGAATTTCTTTTCCCGTTCGGATGGGGCGAGATTGAAGGAATTCATAACAGGACCAATTACGATCTATCGCGGCACGAAGAATATTCCGGAAAGTCTATGAAGTATTTCGATGAAGAGACGAAGGACAAATATACCCCATTTGATATTGAAACATCGGCTGGTGCGAGCAGATCTTTCATGGCATTTCTCGTCGGTTCGTACCATGAGGAGGAGGCACCGACAGCGGAGGGCGGAACAGAGACTCGAGTCGTCCTCAAACTTCATCCGAAACTCGCTCCGATCAAAGCGGCTGTCTTTCCTCTGGTGAATCGCGAGGACATGCCGGAAATTGCGCGGAAGATCGAAAAGGATTTGCGCCCGCAGTTCCGGGTATTTTATGACGACAGCGGCGCAGTTGGTCGGCGATACCGGCGCCAGGATGAGACTGGAACCCCGTTTTGTGTGACGGTGGATTCCCAAACTCTGCAGGACCAGACGGTGACGATTCGAGACAGGGACTCGATGCAGCAGGAACGAATTGCTTCGGCACGGATTGCAGAATATTTGGCAGACAAGCTGAAGTAATGGAAGAAATGAAATCAAAGACACGGAAAAAGATTTCGCATCAAAAATCACACGCCAAAAGGAAACGTGTCGGGGCAGAAACGGATTCTTCCCAAACTAATGGAGGCGAATTCAAAGGCTTTTTTAAGGAGACATTTGAATTCCTGGGCGAATTATACACGCATAATTCCGTAACGTGGTTCAACAAACACAGAGAAGAGTACGAAAAATATTTGATGAACCCGGCACGTGCCTTCGTGACTTCAATTGGGCCCTTCATCAAGTTCATCAACCCCACATTTGATACTGAGCCGAAATTCAACAGGACACTTGTCCGCTTAAACAGGGACATGAGATTTGCCAAGAAACCTTATAAAGACTTTTTCTTGATACGGTTCGGGAAAGGGAAATGGGATTCAGAGTTGTTTCTTTATCTTGATAGAAACGGTATTGAGATTGGATCCTTTGTGAACAATGAAAAGAAAGACAGCCGCAGACTCTTTGAGGAGAATATTTCCGCTCACGTTTCCGCTTTTCTCGAGATTTGCAGGAAGTTTAAGATAGGCGTCGAGTTTTCCGCTTACGAGCTGCGAAGCGGTACGGAACCCATTGCGGAAAAATTCAACCCGAAACGCGACCACATAAAATTCAGAGGTATAGATTACCTTATCTTCGGGAAAGAATTAGGAAAGTCAGACCGCACAATTTATTCAAAGAGTCTTCTCGCGCTCGCAATGAAGATATACAACAGGCTATATCCTCTTTACATTTTTTCTGCATCGGGTGATCCTGCAGCGGAATGCGAGGAGTATTCAAATCGTGTGGGTCTTTTGAAAATATCGAGCACCTGAGAAAGTATTATTCCCATGAGCCGCGAAAGATCGCCAGTGGCTGCAGCAGATCGAACCTCACCGGTTAATAACTTAATTCCCGGGTCGACAGGCATGTGATCACCGATAAATATGGAGGGCTGCATGTTTTCGAAAACTCTACCGTCGGCCGATTGCTGCAAGAGATTGTAGACGGTTCAATTGAGGCAGTGAAGCCTTCGACTCTGTTTGAGCGGGGCTTTTACCTATACGGCAATAGACTTGACGCATTTGGTAAAGAGCTCGATCTGGATAGGTACAAAAACATAAAGTGCATTGCAATAGGAAAATCCGCCGAAGCCATGACGTATGAGATCGAGAAGAAACTTGGGAATAATGCCACCGGAATAATTGCATCACCGGTCGAGAAACATTTCGAAGTGAAAGGATTTCGATTCTTCAAGACGGGACATCCGTTTCCAGACAGGGAAAGTGTAGATGCCGCGGGAGAAATCATCAGCTCCGTTTCCTCGTGCGCCGAAAAAGACCTGCTGATTTTCTTGATATCCGGCGGCGGAAGCGCGGCGGCATTTCTTCCCGTAAGCGGGGTGAGTTTAAGTGAAGTAAATGAGACACTGAAACTCCTTTTCGATAACGGGTTTCCTATTGATAAAATAAATTTGGTGAGACGGCACCTTTCCCAAGTGGGGGGCGGAAAACTGGCGGCACTTTCGCCGGAGTCTGAAAAAATGTCCTTGATAATTTCAGATGTAATCGGAGATGATCTGCCGAGCATCGCGAGCGGACTGAGCATCGAGGATCCGACTACTCCAATCGACGCATTCGCTTTTCTTGAAGGAAGCGGCCTGATGGATAGAGTACCTAAATCGATCCCGCAAATTTTGTTGGAGACTGGCAAATCGTATTCGAAGGTTAATCTTAAAAACAATTATGTGAAAATAATCGCATCCAACGTCGATGCAATGAGCGCTGCGCAAAATGCCGGAATCAAGGAGGGCTTTAGTGCGCTCGTCTTGACTCGCTTCCTTGATTTGAACACGCAGAGCGCTGCCGATCTGCTGGTTTCAATCGCGCGTTCGATCGGGCTCGAAGGTAAGAGGGATCCTACACTTATACTTCTCGGAGGTGAGACAACCGTAAAGATCACCGGCTCGGGAACAGGAGGAAGAAACCAGCAACTTGTTCTCGAAGCCTTATATAAACTCGCTAAACTTCCAATCAAACTTGAGACGTTGGGCAATTTAATTGTTTTTTCCTTCGGTACGGATGGCAAGGATGGAAACAGCGATGCCGCCGGTGCATATGCTTCAGTTGATGTGCTGAAGAGAGTTGAAAATGGACCGGCGGTAGTCGAGAAATACATCTCGGAAAACGATTCATATTCATTCTTCGCAAAATATGGCGGCCTGATTATGACAGGTCCTACCGATACCAACGTCATGGATATAATGGGAATAATTGCGGAATGATTGCGATTGACGAAGTCGTTGAGCTGAAAATCGATTCTATCGCGCTTGAAGGAAAAGCGATAGCAAAAATAGATGGCTATGTCATATTTGTTTCCGGCGGCGTTCCCGGCGACATTGTGAAAGCAAAGGTCTTCAAGCGCAAGCGAGATTATGCAGAAGCAAAGGTGGTTGAAATAGTAAAGCCTTCCTCATTCCGCGCCGTACCACGGTGTCGTTACTTCGGAATCTGCGGCGGCTGCAAATGGCAAAATCTTGATTATGAAGAACAAATCCGATTTAAGCGTCAGCAAGTGATCGATGTGTTCGAAAGAATCGGCGGCCTTGAAATTGAAGTGGCGAAAACTATCGGTGCGGGCGAAGTATATGAATACCGTAACAAGCTCGAGCTTACGTTCTCCGATAATCCGTTCAGGATACTGGAGCATGATACGGGCGAGGTCGCTCTCGGTTTTCATTCGCCGGGAAGGTATGATAAGACGATAGATGTCGAACATTGCCACCTTGCGGACAAAAATGTCAATGATGTGATAAACTGGTTCCGCGACGCGATCGCGCCGGATTCTAAACTGAGACGTGAACTCGGTCTAACGATTTATAATTCCGAGAAACATTCCGGGTTGCTCAGGTTTTTGACCGTAAGAAAATCATTTGCAACAGAAGAATTGATGGTTAGCCTGACCGTGTTGGAGGAAAATGGTATCATTGACGGACTTGCTTCGAGACTGCACGACGAGTTGCGGTTCGTCTCGACGTTTGCTTCGATTGTCAATTCGACTCGCGCGCAGATTGCTTCGGGGAGAATATGGAAGACGCATTTCGGAAGCGGTTACATCACCGACAAGATTGGGAATTATTCTTTCAGAATTTCTCCGCTTTCATTTTTTCAGACAAATACCCGTCAGGCTGAGGAACTCTACAAAGTTGTCAAAACGAATTTGAATGAGAATATGAGAATAATCTTCGATCTTTACAGTGGGACGGGAAGCATATCCTTGTATTTATCTGCGCTTGCGGAAGAAATCTGTGGATTTGAGCTCGTTGAATCAGCGGTGAGAGATGCGAACGAAAATGCAGACTTAAACGGAGTCAGAAACGTCAAGTTTATTCAAACAGACCTGCTCGATCTCTTCAAAGGAAGAGATATTCTAGAAAACTTCTCGAGGCAATCTCTTCCGATGCCCGGGATAATTGTTTTGGACCCGCCGCGAAGCGGACTGCATCCGAAAATAGCGGCGAATATTCATCTGCTCGGTGCGAAGAAAATTATCTACGTCAGTTGCAACCCGGCAACGCAGGCGAGAGATGCAAAAGAAATTGTCTCAAAGGGATATAAACCGGTAAGGTCACAGCCTGTCGACATGTTTCCCCAGACACACCATATTGAAAATGTTCTGACACTGCAAAAGGCTTAATACCTTTGCGGGAGGATTAGTTGGCTCGGACTTTCTCTGCTTTACGTCCGCCTTTTTCATCTCTGATTTTTTCCGCATAGTGAATCGCGGCTGAGTGGATCTTCTCCAGATCGATCATCTTGATGCACTCCAGGTCATAAGGACAGACCTTTTTCCAACAGGGTGAGCAGAAGAGCCCCTGAGGAATAAACTTTTCGCCGCGATCGTAGAGATCGATTTCAGTCCAGCAGCTCAATCCAAACCACACCAGGACATGTTTTCTAAGTGCAATCGCCAGATGCATCCCGTAACTGTCGCCGGTGATGACCACGTCTGAGGCATTTTCATAGACGATTCCCTTGCGAAGCCCTTCCGTCGTCGGCGTATTGAACAAGCGCGTCTTCAGCTCGGGATTGCGTTCGGTCGCCATGGAATAAATTTGCCTGTTGCGTTCCGTATCCTCGCGCCCGCCGAGGAGCAGCATTTTGATCCCCCCATCTTCGGAGAACATTTCTATCAACTGCAGATGCTGTGCGATGGTCATCTTCTTGTTCGGATAAAGGTCCGAACAGCCAGTATTGAAACCGACTACGACGTCGTGTTCATGTATACCTTTTGACCGTTTGTACCATGATGTCAGTTCCGTTTCTTCATCAGTCAACTTCAGAACGTATTCGTCGCGGGCGTAAGGAAGCCGAAACGTCTCAGCGAGAATATCCTGACCCGTTTGCTGGTTGACTCTGAATTTTTCATAATCGTCTACTCCTAACAGATAGTTGTAGCTCGCTTCTTTGTTGAGCGGTATGATTTGCCCGTTCTCATTTAATCCGAATCCCAATTTCTTTTTCGCGTCCAGTCTCATCGTCAGGGCCGCTGACTTCCGCGACTTATCGGCATTAAATACGAGGTCGAATCTCATCTGCTCCAGTATGAGCCAATTCTCCGCGTCCCAGACGAATACATCATCGATATATGGATTCTCGTGAAGAAGAGGAGCGGCCGACTTCAGAGTGATCCAGCCAATGTAGCTGTCCGGATATTTTCTTTTTATCGGCGCGAGCTGCGCTGTTGTCATCAGCACATCGCCCATCGCATCCAGATTGACGATCAGGATTTTTGTCCCGAACGGTTTATCGGGATTCGCGCATTCGTCGTAACAATTCTTGTACGGAAAGCATGGCTTGTAACCTGTAAACCTCCTGCAATCGGGGATATTGAATTCAAATACTTTCATCTAGTTTCCTCTCCTTAGAAAACCGGGGCGTGCTTTCCGCCGGCTTACCGCGCCTAATTTTTGAAATCAGGCATGTTAATTTCTCATAGACGATTTCGGCATCAAGCTCTTTCATGCACGGGTTTCCTATCGGGCATTTTGTTAAGTTGCATTCGAGACAGTCGAGCTTTTCATTCCTTGCGATTTCGGAAATGTTTCCGTAAGGTCCCTGCGAGCGCGGGTTGGTGGGCCCGAAAATCGCAAGCGTCGGAATATCTAAAGCTGCAGCTATGTGCATCGGGCCGGAATCGTTCGTGATTAAAAGGAGCGATTCGTCCATTATAGCCCCCATCTCGTGAAGCGAAGTCTCCGGGGCAAGGATGGAATTTGAGGACGAGGAAATGTCCTCTGCCTCAACCTTCTCCGACGGTCCGTAGAGTATAACCACATCAAGATTCAGTCTGTCATGGATCATGAGGCAAAGGTCGATGAATTGGTCAGCCTTCCACCTTTTGATTTCCCAGCCGCCGCCGATATTTATCGTGACGAAGGTTCCATGATGAAGGTCATGCTCTTCAAGAAATTTATTCCCAAAAAGCTTTGATGTTTCATCAAGATAAAATAAAGGCTGGGACTGTTGGATCGGGATTCCGATTTGCCGAAGCGCGTCCAAATTGAACTCGACATTATGGTGCTCGCCGCTCCTTGAAGGCACGAGAATATTATAAGCAAACCTCCTCCACTTGAAAGGGTAGCCAATCCTGAACTTCGCACCGCTGCACAAGGTGATTATTGCCGTGCGGGGGTTTGCGAAAAGATCTATGATCAGATCGTAATTATTTTTTCTGACCCGCAAAATTATTGACACCGAAGATTGCGTTTGCGCGTTGAAGGAAACAACCTGGTCTATGAATGGATTACCGTTCAAGACGGATGCAGCAAAGCTCTCGACCAGAAAGTCGATATGAGCCGCGGGGAATTCCCATCTCAGGTTTGGCAGTACGGCAGTGGAAAGAAGCACATCGCCTATCGCCCGTGGCTTAATGATAAGTATTCTTTTTATTTTTGATCTGTCGATATCAGATTCTTTCATGGGTTGCGCACAAAATATAATCAATAAAGGTGGTCTTGAAAAATACGACAACCGCGGCTACATTTATGCAATGAAAATTTTGTTGTTTTCGGTTGTTTTATTAATGGCAAGTTCCGCTTTCTCTCAGTCGGCCTACGATTTTCTTAACATCGATGTCAGTGCCCGAGAAGCGTCTCTGGCGGGAAGCGCGATGTCGCGAACGGATGATCCAACCGGATTCTATTATAATCCCGCGGTTTCTGTCGGAGCAAAAGACCGAGCAGTAACCTTCGGTTTTCTTAAACATGTCCTCGATATCAATGCGGGATATCTTTTCTCGACGTTCCAGCTTCAAGACGAGGGATATTTCGGAGTCGGCATCAGCTACATCAATTACGGCAGCTTTACTTACCTGGACAACGACGACAACGCATTCGGAAACTTCAGTGCCGGCGATGTCGCCTTGACATTGAATTATTCAAATTATCTCGCGAACAATTTCAGCTACGGATTTAACATAAGGGGTATCTATTCTTCGATAGCATCGTATTCTTCTTCGGCAGCGGCGTTTGATGCAGGCCTGTATTATGATTTCCCTGAGAATCTTTTTGGGATTGGCTTTTCAATCGTCAACGTCGGCACCCAAGTCACAAAATATCGGAGTACGCAGGAGACATTGCCTTTTGACATGCGGCTAGGTGTGTCAAAACAGCTTGAGCATTTACCCCTCGTTTTGAATTTGGCTTTCCAACATCTCGGCGATCCGAACCTGAGTGCGACGGACAAACTTCGCTCGTTCGTCATCGGAGGCGAGTTTTTGCTCTCTGAAAATTTCCACGCGCGGATCGGCTACAATAATCTTGAGCATCAGCAAATGAAGATCGGACTTACTTCAGGCATCGAGGGACTTTCTTTCGGCGTCGGATTGAATATCATGGGGTACGGTTTTGATTATGCGTATTCTTCGTGGGGAAAAATCGGCGGGCTGCACAGAGTGAATGTGACAACATCGTTTTAGAAACGCACAGACCATCCGAGAAAATTGTTCTTGACGATATTCTTGAAAATCATTTCCAGATAAGATAGATTCATATCACAAAGATGAACAGTCGAGCTCGTTTTTTGCTGAGAATATTATGGTCGAACCTTGCCAAGAAGTTCTACATTTTTCTTGTCATTTTTATGGCGCTGTTTTCATTGATGAACTGGTACATAATGCCATGGTACGTCAACGATGGAGGAACCGTAACGGTTCCGGATGTTGCCGGTTTGAATGAGGTGGAAGCGAGACATGCGCTCGATACTCTGGGGCTGCAATTCCAGCTTGGCGGAACAAAGGAGAGCAAGCTTCCCCCAAATACAGTATTATCACAGAATCCGGAGGCGGGCTCCGTAGTAAAACACGGGAGGCGCGTCTACCTGGTGTTGAGCGGCGGAGTGGAGAGGTCTTCAATCCCTGATTTGCAGGGGCATACACAGCGCGAGGCACAATTCATGCTCGAGAGGGCCGGGTTTAGATTGGGAAGCGTGACTTCTGATTCGTCAAGCGCGTTTCCTCAAAATGTAGTAATGTCGCAGTCGATTCCGCCGAACACCATGGCCGTTTCCGGCACAATGGTGGCAATAATAGTTTCAAGCGGGCCTCCGGTAGCCGGCCAAGTTGCCATACCGGATTTGGTGGGAAGGCCGTTGTCGGAAGCTCAGAAAATTATTTCTAATTCCGGTTTCATCCTCGGGAAGATTACTTTTCAGCCGAGCACGAAGTTGGTACCTAACACTGTGCTTGAACAGTATCCCCGCTCGAACGAACCCGCGGCCAGAGGAACTCATATTGATTTGTTCGTCTCATCCATTGCAAGCCAGAAACAAGTCAAGGAGAATTGACATTGGGAACGAACTCGACAAAAGTTGCACCCTCGATTCTCGCCGCCGATTTCACGAAACTCGGAGAGCAGATTCGTCTTGCTGAAAAAGGCGGGGCGGACTGGATTCACATTGATGTAATGGACGGCCACTTCGTTCCAAATTTGACTTTCGGACCGATGATCGTTTCGACCGTAAACCAGCTTACGGACAAAACCCTCGATGTGCACTTGATGATTGAGAATCCTGATTTCTTTCTGGAGGATTTCGTAAAGGCCGGGGCTGACCGGCTCGTCGTCCACTATGAAGCTGTCGTTCACTTAAACAACATCATCAACAGGATAAAGAAGCTTGGAGCAAAAGCGGGAGTTGCAATCAACCCTTCGACGCCAATTGATGTCCTGAAGGAGATCATCAGCGATGCCGATCAGATCCTTGTGATGTCGGTGAATCCGGGGTTTGGAGGGCAGAGGTTTATAGAGAGTTCATATCGAAGATTATCGGAAGTCAAGGCTCTTGTGCCGAAGGGGAAGGAAGTTTATATCGAAGTCGACGGTGGAGTTGCTCCGGAGAATGCTTCGCAGCTCGTGAGGGCGGGGGCAAACGTACTGATCGCGGGTACATCAGTCTTCAAATCAGAAGATATTCCGGGCGCAGTAAGAAAACTAAAAGCGGCTCAGTAAAACTTTTGTGGCCGCTTTGCCGCGGCATTGGTCGAAACATTCCAAGTCCATCGCAAAGTTGGCTAAGCTCAATCGGAGATTCCACTTCCATGAAGGAACACATCAGGATCGCTTCGGGGCAGGGTTATTGGGGTGACCTCCCGCAGGCGCCTTATTGGCAGGTCAGCAAAGGTCCGATCGATTATCTCGTAATGGACTACCTTGCCGAGGTAACCATGTCCATTTTGCAGAAACAAAAGTCGCGCGATCCAAAGCTCGGATACGCAAAGGATCTGCTCACGACCATGGAGCAAATACTCCCGATAGTCATTGAGAAAAATATAAAAATCATAACAAACGGTGGAGGGGTGAATCCGCGATCGTGTCGTGATGCTATTTATGAAATTGCGAAGAAATGCGGCGCAAAAGGGTTGAAGATAGGCATCGTCCACGGAGATGATATATATGACCGAATCGACGACCTGCTGAACTCCGGGACAGACTTGAAAAATATGGATACGGGCGAGACTCTGCGAAGTGTTCGCGAACATCTGCGAAGCGCCAATGTTTACTTCGGTGCATTTCCCATCGCACAGGCATTGAAGGAAGGAGCGCAGATTGTTCTGACCGGCAGGACCACCGATACCGGCCTGTCGCTTGCGCCGATGATCTACGAGTTCGGGTGGAACGAAACCGCTTATGATAAGCTTGCGGCGGGAATCGTCGCCGGCCATATTCTGGAATGCGGAGGCCAATCTTCGGGCGGAAATTTCTTGAAAGATTGGAAAAGGGTTCCGGATCTTGCAAACATTGGATTTCCTATTGCTGAAGCTTCTCCGGATGGGACTTTTTACATTACGAAGCATGATGCTACAGGCGGCATGGTGTCCGTTGACACTGTCAAGGAACAACTGATTTATGAGATCGGCGACCCGAAAGAGTATATCACACCGGAAGTTGTGGCGGATTTTACGACGATCAATCTGGAACAGGCAGGACAAAACCGAGTAAAAGTGTTTGGCATTAAAGGTAAGGCGCCAACGGATTTCTACAAGGTTTCGATGTCGTACCTGGATGGTTATTACGCTGTCGGAACATTAACTTACGGCTGGCCCGAAGCATTGGAAAAGGCGCAGCTCGCTGACAAGATCATAAGGCAGCGGCTGAAAGATTTGGGATTCGACTATGATGAGTTCAATACCGAATTCCTGGGGTACGATTCGTGCCATGGCCCGCTGAGTCCGAGACCGGTTGATATCAATGAAATAGTCTTGCGAGTCGCAGTCAGGAGCAAGGATGAAGACGCCGTCGATGCGTTTGGAAGACAGCTTGTCCCGCTTGTGCTGACAGGTCCGCCGACAGTCACAGGTTTCGGGAGCGGTCGTCCGAAGCCGCAGGAAGTTATTGCGTACTGGCCGTCGCTGATAAAAAAATCTCTGGTGAATCCTGTGGTGGAAGTCGTTGAGTTGTAAGATTCCAATTTTGAATTGTCGAATGAAGATTTAGGATTTAAAATTCGGTATTTATGAAAAGGGTTCAATTGCTGAAGCTGGCTCACGCCCGAAGCGGCGACAAAGGCGATGCTTCGAACATCGGTCTAATAGCACGCAGGCCGGAATACTACCCGATTCTCAAGGAAAAAGTGACCGCCGAAGTCGTTAGAAGACATTTCGCAGGAATCTGTAAGGGGGAAGTGGATCGTTTTGAACTGCCGAACCTGCATGCGTTGAATTTTCTGCTGCACGAGGCCCTTGGTGGCGGCGGCACAGTGTCGCTCAGAAACGACGCTCAGGGAAAGACATTGAGCACGGCGCTATTGAGACTTGAGATCGAAGTGCCGGACGATTTTCCTCTAGATTAGACTTCGTTTGAGTGCCACTTGTATTTCGCAAGAAGTGGAAGTGTGTCGTAATCCCTGCTGAAATTCTTATCTCTATCCCTATGGCCCACAAACCTCCATGAGAACTTATCAGAATGCACGTTTGTTACTTCCTTTGGTGTCAAGTCGCTGGCGAATCATCTCATATCACATGAGTCCGATTAGTCGTTGATGTATTCGGCGGCTCGCACAAACGGTTCCTCCTGACAACGAATAGACAACAAGTCTTCTTTTTGCTCGTTCCGGGAATTGAGAATCAACCCTTATTTGGAAGATAAGACCAGAACAAATCTTAGGATCATGGACATGAACCACGACGACATTTCATCTCTCCTTGCTACATGTGAGGATGCGGGCCTCGCTCCGAAATATGTGGTCAACCCGGATACTTACCGTGAGTCAAATACATCCATTTTCAAGCAGTCTTTTCCATTGCGAACTCCTCCTGTAGAATACAACGCCGGTGCGAGAGACATCTTCGTCGTCAGCGATCTTCACATAGCTGCCGGAAGAAATTCGGAAGGCGTATATCGTGGAACGGAAAATTTCTTTGCGGACGATTCGTTTGGCAGATTTCTCGATCAGGCGCATGAGGCCGCGAAAGGAAATGGGGCCGTGCTGATAATCAACGGAGATATTTTCGATTTTCTCCGTGTAACCGAATACCCGGGAAAGATCAGAAAGTTGCGATTCAGCAACATGATCAAACGTTTTGTCAAGGGTGACTCGCCGGGAAGCCAAACAATGCCGATGAAAACAGATGTGACTTTTGCCGACTGGCAGTCGGAACTGATGAAGCTTGGGGTCATGAAGAGCATAGAGGAACTGGAGCTCAGCATTTCGAGACGAGAAAAAAAATATGGTCTCGGGACAGAAGCTTTCAAGACGGTGTATAAGCTTCGATCAATCAGACTTGGACACCCCGTCTTTTTCGATGAGCTGGCAAAGTGGATGGAAGCGGGACACAAAATGATTATTGTGAAGGGAAACCATGACGTCGAAATCTACTGGCCGATGACACGGAATTACATACGACTCATGCTTGCGGAAGATATTGCCCGGCGCGGAAAAAATCAGAATATTTTCAAGATACTGGCCGATATAGTTCTGCCAAATGTCACCTTCGTAGACGACTCGATTCTGATCGATAACGAATTTTACGTCGAGCACGGACACCGCTACGACAAGTTCACCACGGTGCTGGGCAGTCCCGTGCTCGAGAAGACTCCGAACGAGATCAACATTCCCTTCGGTTCATTTTTCAATAGGTACCTCATCAACCGCGTAGAATTATATTTTCCTTTCCTGGACAAAGTGCGGCCGGCAGGGAATGTTCTGCCGATACTCATGAGAGAGAATTTTCCGCTTGCAATGAAAGTCCTGTTCCAGCATATACCGCTTCTCATCAGGATATTGTTCACCAACTGGCGCTATGTTTGGTTCACTTACCGCTCGGTGCTTCTGGTCGTGCTTATGCTGTTGGCTCCCTTTCTCGTTGCTTTTAACATTGAACCAACGCTCTTCACTCGGCTGCAACAGGATATTTCATCCATCGGAAGTCTGCAAGGAATAGCCAAGATGATTGTCGACCAGGCTGAGAATGTCGGTTTACTCTTTCTGTCGTATGTGCTTTCCCGGCTGGTCGGCTGGTTTCAAATAAGCGAGCCATCGACACTTGAAAAGTTCGCCCGCATGAGATTCTCGGGGACCTCGTACAGGATCATGACCATGGGACACACCCACAATCCAGGTTCATGCCTTATCGATGAGAAGTGCTTGTTCTATAATACCGGGACGTGGATTCCAGTAATCGAAAACTCCACCGCTTCTGTCCGGGAGGACAAGACATTTACTTTTTTGCACCTCATAAGAAATAACGATAACCGGCTAGTCCCTGCGGGCGGAGTTCTTCAAAGATGGGACGACGAAGCCGGACGGGTCGAACCTCAACTGCTGATAGAAAGCAAATAGAAAGTAAAGCCATGATTAAGATGCTCAAACTATTCTGTGCCGTTTCGGCTGTGTTCATCGCAGCCGGCTGTGGTTCATTCTTCAGCGGAGCCGGCGAGGATTTGGGCAGTGGTGCGATGAAACCTGTGAACACATACGCCGACTCGATAGGCTATAATCTTGTGAAGGGTGCAAGGACCAGCCTTGGAGATCCCAGAACCACACAAGTGATCGATTCGTTATTGAGCAATATCATTGACAGCACAAACGCACAGCTGCGGATACTGAGAGATTCTCTGTTAGGAGTACAAACAGATCAGAGAGTTGCAGCCCTGCGGGAGACGCTTCTTGGCAGGGTGACCAGAGAAGATCTGGTGGAGTTGAGAAATTCTGTCCTCGACAAAAACCTGCAGAACTATATTTCCGAGATTCTAAACAAATTTGACAATTCCGTCGGCGAGGCAGGAGGCAGCCTGAGAGACTCACTGCTCGGCACAAAGTCGAACTCGCTGGTGAAAGCAATCATCGACACGGCAATGAACGATCTTCAGGCGCGCCTTACGTACGAAGTGTACCCGGAAATGAGAGCGAACCTGAGTTTCGTCGAACGAAATGCAACGTGGGTGATAATTCTCATCGGAGCGATAGCTCTCATTATCATTGGTTTTATCTGGCGCCAGAAGGACAAATATCTGCGGATGGCAAAAATGCTTACCTACCACATCTCAGAGCTTCCCGACGAAGCATTAAGAGAATCGCTGAAGACAAGCATTTCCCGCAACGCCAAGATGGTCGGGATCGAAGGTGATCTCCGAGACCTGCTGATGAAACAGGGGCTCCTCGGATAGCTGCACCGACAAATGTTCTCTGAGTAATACGGATGGTGTTTACCGCGCGATTGATATGGGAACTTTGTACACATACCGCCTGTTGTTTGGTAGTGATAAATTTCACGCCATGGTGGAATGGTCAATTCATTTCCGATCCAGGAATAGAAGAATGTTGAGTGCAGCGGCATCAATAGACATGTAGTGAAAATAGGAGAGCGTCGCGACGAGTCACATTTCAGGGTCAGGTTTCTCTATGGTGTCTTCCTTCCGAGAGGAGTCACTTACACAGTTGGATTCTGAGTGCATCCGGCAATCACATCTTAAATAATGCAACCACTTCAAAAAGTGATATCGAAATTTAATTTTACATCGTTCAGATAATTTCACAATCAACAAAAGGAGGAGACGGTGTCTTCAAAAATCTGGACCTACGATAGCCTGGCGCAGGCAACTCCGGCGGAGCTCGAAAATATTCTTATAACAGGACAGCCGCCGGATCTGGAAGAACTGAACGGCTATATTTATTGCGGCTGGAACCACGAATGGATCGGCAACCTTTCTGGAAAAAAATTCAAGAAGGGTTTCATGAAGAAAGACGGACAGAACCTCGGGTATAACGAGATAGTGATACAGGATGGTACAGGATACACCGGTCCCTGGAACCAGCACATCGGCGCGGACGGCAAGCCCGAACAGCTCGGCTACTTCCGCACTTCTTATGTGAAGAACGAGCCGCCGGCAAAACTGAACCAGCGGTATATGAACCTCGGGTATTTTGATTACGACATCCCGCACATGCACAAATGGTACTTCAGTTTCTTCAAGGTGATAAGGGACTTCGTCGTAACACCCAACCCGGGGGACAACACTCTGCTCCTGTGCAAAGCGTACCTCCGCGTCTTTCCATTCCTGAACATATTCTATTGCTACTTCCAGCTCGGAAACAGGGAGAAAATAAAGTACCTGCCATGGTAGGCAGAAATCATCCAACATTTTGGAAGGAAAGTTGAAATGCTGACTATACAAGAGAAGAGGTTGATATCGTACCTCAAGACGCTGCTGGTGATTTATTTGCTCGCGCTCGTGTTCATTACGATGAGCGTTCCGGGAAAATTCGACATCAACGTGCCGGAGGCCATCCTAATATTAACGGGATTTGCAGTTCTCACCCTGGTCGATGCTCTGATGTGCTGGTACGCAATCGCGGACATACGACGCTACATTTTTCTCGTCAGGATTAACATCTGGGAGTCTATTATTCTTTCAGTCATTGGAATCTGCAATCTTATCTGGCACGCGGCGGAGGGACAGATTTACCTTTGGGCGGTCGCTCCGTCATTTTCCACGGTCATGTGGTCAATAACCGTCTTCAGCGTGTTGAACGCCGTCATCGGATCCCTCTTCCTTTCTTCGTCGCAAAAGGCAAGATATAATCTGAAATATTTTTCTCCTCTTCAGTTCAGAACGCTCGCTGCACTCGCAGAAGTTGTCATTTACGGCGAGCACGAGGTGATCTCGAGCGAGGACGTGGCGCATAATGTGGATTCTTATTTCAGCAGCTTCGAGGCGAAATCGAAGTGGACGATGGCGCTGGTGATCAGCGGACTATATTTCTACCCGATCCTGTCGCTTCTCCCGCCGCTTCCTTATATCGCTCCGGGAAGCAGACACGAGTTTTTGAAAAAACGATTTTACTGGGACGTCGAAAAGCGCTTGATACCTGGATGGTGGAGAACGCTTGCGCAGGGAATGATCAGGATCGCGAAACAAATGTGTTATATCGGATACTATAATGACAAACGGACATTCGCCTCCGTAGGTTACGTGCCGTTCTCGGAACGTAAGGACCATGACGAGAGGGTGAGCAAGTCGCCGAGACAGCCCGATCCGCCTTTGTATGTGAAAACCGAGAAGGATTTTCAGAAAGATTCCATAAGCGGCGACGTTGTCATCATCGGCTCCGGTGCAGGCGCTTCGATCCTCGCGAAAGGTGTCGTTGAAAGCGGCAGGAAAGTGGTTATGATAGAAAGGGGGAACCACGAACGGCCCGAGACATTTACCGAAAACGAGATGGACATGGTCTCGCGACTCTTCCAGGACGGCGCGATCCAGGCCGCGAGAGACTTCAGGTTCACAGTGTTCCAGGGAAGCTGCGTCGGCGGTTCGACGGTCGTCAATAACGCCGTGTGTTTCAAGATTCCGGAGCCGGTACTTGACAGATGGGTCGACCCGAAAGGGCTGAACACCGGCCTTGACAAACAAGGCGTCATGGATTCTATGGACACCGCCTGGAAAATAATCCATGCAAACCACATGGATGAAGACAAGGTGAGACTCAATCCCGGCGGTTACTTGTTCAAAAAAGGATGCATGAAACTTGGATACAATCTCGCACCGGACGTCACCGATTCCGTCAACGCGAATATTTCGGGATGCTACGGGTGCGGCTACTGCAATATCGGCTGTAATTATAATAAGAAACTCTCGATGCTCGTCACCGTTCTTCCCGATATACAGAAGAAATTCGGGAAAGAGAGCCTGGAGATCATAGCGGGCTGTGAAGCGATCAAATTGCAGAGAAGCGGGAACAAAATCTCCTACGTGGAGGGTCAGTTTAATGACGGGAGAAAATTGAAAGTCTACGGGAAAACCTTCGTCGTCGCGGCGGGAGCAATCTCCTCGAGCATCCTCCTCCTGAAATCGAAACTCGGAATAAAGAACGCAGGGATGAGACTGGCGTTCAATACCGGCTCCCAGCTAACTGCTGCGTTTCCGACCAAAATAGATTCTTACGACGGCCTGCAGATTTCTCATTACATGAAGATACTTCCCGATACGGGCTTTATCATGGAATCATGGTACAACCCGCCGATGTTCCAGTCGACTGCGATGCCCGGATGGTTCGAGGATCATTACAACAACATGAGACGATACGACAAGCTCGCATGCGTCGGTGTGCTGGTCGGGTCCGAATCGAACGCACGCGCGCGAGTTGCCGGACTTACGCACAGGGAGATCGATTACACACCGACTCCCGGCGATTTCCAGAAACTGTTGAAGGGACTCGAAGTGGCAGGCGACATCATGTTTGCTGCCGGCGCAGACTCAGTGATGCCGAATACTTTCAAGTACTACGAGTTCAAATCGACAAAAGAATCCAACAAGATGCACGAGTACATCAAAGACCCGACTGAGATCACTCTGGGCACGGGCCATCCGCAAGGCGGGAACGTCATTGCGAGCAGTGCCGAGACCGGAGTTGTGAATGCAGAGTTCAAGGTGTTCGGATACGATAACCTGTTCATAGCCGACGCGAGCGTATTTCCGACGAGCCTCGGCGTTAATCCACAGTTGACCGTGATGGGATTGGCGAACTATGCAGTGCAGTTCGTGAAAGAAAACAGGGGATAGAGCCCGCGCATTGCGGAAAGGCTTCCGCTTGCCGGGAAAAATGGCCCGCTGATTGCGCCGAGTCCTCCGCTGGCTGCGGAAAGTCTCCCGCTGGTTGTGAAAAGTCTCCCGCTGGTAGCGAAAAGTTGGTCGCTGGCTGCGCAGAATTGTCCGCTGGTCGGGAAAAACGGCCCGCTCGTTGTGCAAAGTTCTCCGCTGGCTGCGAAAAGTAGCTCGCTGACTGCGAAAAGTTGGTCGCTGGTTACGCCGAACTCCCCGCTGGTCGTGCCGAATCAATTGTTGGCTGCGAAAAGGCGTCTGGAGGTTGAGCAAGACTCTCCGCCGGGTCCGGAAAACTCTTTGTCTTGAAGGGAAAAGGCATTATTCGTTGAGAAGGGACATGTTTCGCTTGCGCCGTTGAGGTTGACTAAGCTGCGGCGATAATTTATATTTTCAGCGGAATGAATGTCATGCGGGTTCGCGGCAGGCTAATCAAAGTTAGGCAGCATTCCGATGGGAACAGGATAAAGTGACGATCAATAAGAAGCAGATTGCGGCTGTAATCGTTGTTTTGCTTTTGGCGGGTGTTGTTATGCTGAAGTGGAACACAATCCGATGGGCTTATTATGAAAGCCGACTTCTCCGGGCGAAAAGACGGCTCTTTGCACTCGAACAACAGGGAAAGGCCTACCGGCCTGCGCATGAGATTCTTTACGAGACCGAATGGATTTGTGATGCGACCCATGACTATCGACGCATGGGAGAACGCATAGAGGCATTGGAAGACGTTATGCAGGATACGGCCAATGCACAGGCGACGGATGAGCAATCTGAAATCGACGGCAGCTGGGGAAAGTGGTACACGGAATGGTTTTTCAAGTTAGATGCTTCTTATGACCAGATAATGGACCTTGCCCATCAAGGCCTGGTTCCGAAATATCCAGTGCATTTTCTGGATCGGATCAATTCGCCCGAGAAATTAACCTCGCATCTCAATCATTTGCTGATCTCGGATCTGAAGGCGGAGAGCGTAGACCATCGGCGGGAATTGAACGAGACAATTTCCGATCTGATGCGGCTGATCCTGCGCGATCGACCGAGGAATTACGCTTATGATCCGCGCCTCAAAGCAGCGCTGTTGGATTGGCTGCTCAACACTGCGCGCAATCCGGAAACCGGTTACTGGGGGGCATGGTATCGCACCCCAAACGATGCGAGGATTAAAAAGACCGATGACCTGAGCATCACCTTTCACATCGTCAGTTATCTCAAGGGAAACGTACCTGATTGGCAGAAGATCATTGCGACCACGCTGGCGATAAAAGATAAGAAGTATCCTCTCGGCTGGCTTGAAGGAAGCGGTTACTTGAATCATAACAACATGGATGTGGTTCAGATATTCAGTATGGGATGGAGCCAGGCTACATCGGATCAACGAGAAGCCATGCGAGTCGAAATTCGGAAGATGCTCCGCTGGTGCCTGAGCGAATCGCTGCAGCCGGACGGGTCATTCAAACTTCAGGACAGCGATGACTCGCGAGAAACAAGCGAGAGTTTCGGGGCCTCTTTCCTCGCGCGCCTGGGCTACTTCGACCGGTCGAAGCGATTCTGGACCGATGAGGACTTTCCCGAAGCCGCCAATGTTCGCACAAATATCATTCAGTTCATCCGCGCCCATATTCACTCAGGTGGTGAAGGCGGAGTTTATTACCGCAATGCACTTGAAGAGTTAGGCGCTCCCGCCGACATTAATTAATGTCGGCTTCCAAATAACTCGTCGAATAAGTTTCAAGATAAGAGAAACTGAAGTGGGCACGCAAAGCTTGACTATATGGTGGAGAGGAATTAGATTTTTGGCGAGATGAAATGGCGCGGGACAGGATGATGGCTGGAAGAGTGGAGTCAGTTCGTGATTATATAATCAAATTGGGTAGAATATCGGAAACATTTGACAAACAAATTTGTGAAAGTTCAGAAGATTGGCGTGAAAGGAATCAGTAATGACCCATGTTGGGATAAAGTTGTGCGCGGTGGGCGCGAACTCAGCGGTCGGGTTCGTAATGAGCTTGATCTAGTTATTGTGAGGAGGTACTGAATTATTTGATTACGTTACTAAATATTATTACGTCCATATTTACTATTGGGGCTTCTGGAATTGCTATTTATTTGTTTCTTTTCAAACAAAAACCAATCAAATCAATATTCAGGTTATTGGTTAGTTTTTCCTTTCAAATCACCCAACAAGAATTGAAAGATAAATTAGAACTTCTAAATGACCTGAACGCGAACGACGAAGAGCAGAAGAAGGAAGTAATCAATATTTTCAACGACGTCGAGGGTCAACTACGTGGTAACGGTATCTTACTGCAAAATTGCAAAGAAATATTGAAAAAGATTACTAGACTCAATAATAATACTGATGAATTAAACGAGCCCAAAAAGCGGAGCGTTATCAGCGAGTTGAGGGAGAATCTGCGTAATATTGAAATCAAAAGTTTCGAAGAAATCTATAAGAGGTAAGTATGAACAAAGTAGTTCAAGCTGTGAACTCGATGATTCTCAAATCGGACAGAATTACCCAAATAACGGATGGCATTATGGGTGAGTTATTTTTTCTGTATGATCAAAAATACAAGTGGTCGATACTCAAGAGCGGACTAGAATACTACTTGCATTTTTACAGAACAGATATGCCGATATCAGAATTAGCTCAAATCCAAGATTGGGACAGATTCACAAACATCTTCAGTACTTTCTCAACAAAAGAATTGAAAACTCGAGAGGCAAATGAATCATTTGCGGAATTATATCAGTTGTTAAGAAATAGAAGGCTAGATATGGATAAGGCGCTTGATGATATCATTGGTGATGAAAACGCATAGCTTGCATATGACTTCGCGTCAAGATGTTATTCGCCATTGAAGCAGGTTTACTATCCATACTTCACAAGGGAGGAAAACCGAATGAAAGTAAAAGTCTTGGTGCTTTGTTCTGTTAGTGTTCTTTTCTTTGCTGGTTGTGCTGCCACACGGTATGGGCCTGCGTCTGGGAGCGCCTTTGGCTACAGGGAATCCAAGATTCAGAGAGACGTGTATCTCTTTTAAGGGAAATGGCTATACCTCGCCCAAGCTGGTAATGTTGACTATGCTGCGGCGACAGACTATATTTTCAGCAGAATGAAACGCGTCGTGTGGTATACAAGGGGACTGAATGCAATTCGATATACTCCAGAATGATGCCAGAATAACGGAGCTTTTGTTCGTTACTCGGGCAGCCGCCGCCCAAGAAATGCAATGCGTTATTGGAATAGTTATGCGCAACGCAACCGCCAGTTGATATCGAGAAAAGATGCACTACATAAAAATCAGAAATCAGGGATCTGGGAACTGCAACATCTGTGGAAAGGCAGCACCCCTAACCTGGGATCACATCCCGCCGCGAGGGGGTATCGACCTTACCCCTGTCGAGATGCGCAGTATCTTCCAACTCCTCACGGGTGCAACAGAGGGGTACAAGTTCGTCGAATCTCAAAATGGAGCTAAGTACCGCACCATTTGTAAGCAGTGCAATGAGATCATGGGATCGAAGTACGATACTGTTATCAATTCGTTCGCAATCAGCGTTGGGAAATATCTTAGGACGGCACTGACCCTGCCACCTGTTCTAAACCACCCCACGAGGCCAGGCGCACTCATAAGAGGAATTCTTGGCCACCTCATCGCGGTAAAAGTTCAACACGACCAAGTTGCCTTCGACAAGAATGTTGCACCGGCCGTGCTTGACGAATCGAGCCCGCTGCCCGACGATGTCTTTGTTTATTACTGGCTCTATCCTTACGAAACTTCCATCGTCATCCGCGATTTATTCATCTCCTACGTGCCACTGGGCGTCAAAGGGTTTTTCCTTTGTCATCTACTAAAATACTTCCCGGTCGCTTACCTTGTCACGGACAAACCATTCTTTCGATCTCTGCCCGAATTAACGAATTACCGTGCCCTTTCACCGCGCGATGAGGTGGCGATTCCAATATACTTAAAGTCAGTCATGCCACTAAACTGGCCTGAGACCACGGACGACTGCCATGTTCTTCTTGGTGGAGAAAGTCTGCAGAACTCGGTCTTTGCCGTTCCCAAACGAGGTAAGCGATGAGGAACATACTGAAAGCGGTTGCGCAGCGCCTAACACGCCAGACAAAGACGCTCGTCATTTGGATATATCGTTCTCGCTTCATGGCACGCACATCATATGAAGAAGGAGCGCGCCACGACTTTGTCCCGCAGAACGTTATGCGCAAACGGGCGCGTGGAAATACTTCAACCCTATTTAATATGGCCAAGGGATTGAGTACCATCAAGTTGCTGAGTCTTGCCGTGCTATTGTCGCTTGCGAGCTTCCATTGTACAAGCAATCGTAGGTTGATCGTGATGGTTCGCCCGCATTCCGCTGACACACTGACGATGCTCACGTTAGGCGGTATTTCGCACGATTACGTTTACATTATTCCAGGTCATTGGAGAACACTGGACGTACCTAAAGACAACTTCCTACACGTAAGGGATCCATTTGCGATCCTCGCCGATTCGACATGGAAGCTTGTTCAATGTCCAATCGATAGCATCATGGTGGAAAACACATTAGTCAACCCTAGATGGCTTAGCATCCTAAGCGTTAATAATTGGGATCGGGACTCAATTCGCAAGAGTCCGTCTCTCGTATACTCGTATAATTTTTGAAGAATGATTCAGCATTTGAAAACCTGCGCACTCTCAACACGCATCGTAATTTATGGGCGCCCGTCAGCGCATAACATGTCCCCAAAAGACGCTCATTTATTATATACCATGGAGTTCGCTTCATGCTCTTGCCCGCAAGATAGATGCTACGCAATTATTTTTGGCGGGCAAGAGCACGACTCCTTTGCCGCGGACGTTAGCTGCAATTGCCCGATTGGGCTTAACCAACGGAGAAACAAATGAGACATACTCTACGAATCATTTTATTAACGACTTTAGCGTTTTTCACTTGGATTACGCCATTGCCTGCTCAGTGGATCCGCACTGCCGGGCCACTGTCCACATCGATATACTGTGTGGCTTTAAGCGGTGCAAATATTTTTGCAGGAACGTTTGGGCAAGGAATGTTCCTATCCTCCGACAACGGAAATACCTGGACTGCAGTCAATAACGGGTTAACCTGCAACTACGTCGGGGCGGTAATTTCAAACGGGACAAATATTATTGCCGGGACTGCTGGCGCCGCTAATAATGGGATATTTCTTTCCACCAATAATGGTACAAGCTGGACGTCTTACAGTACCGGTATGATGGAGGTCGGGGCACTTATTGCGATCAATGACACCATGGTACTCGCAAGCGTTGGGAGCGCTGTCTACCGATCGACCAACAACGGCAGCTCATGGAGCAAAATTGATTCAAACCTCGACGACATCGATGCCTTCGCATTAAGCGGATCAAACATTTTTGCCGGGACGAGAGGGAGTAAAGTCATTCGTTCGACCGACAATGGATCAACATGGGGAGATGCCAGCTCCGGTCTTCCCGGTTTCGGACAGCTCTCGAGTGTCGCTGTGTGCGGCACGGACATTCTTGCCGGGGTTTACACCGAAGGAGTTTATCGCTCGACAGACAATGGGGGAAGCTGGACATCTGCGAGCACCGGATTGACAAATCTTGATATGCGCGCACTTCAGGTTGTGGGATCGAGCATTTTCGCGGCAACTGAAGGAGGAGTATTTCTTTCTACCGACAATGGTACGAGCTGGAGCGCGGTCAGAAGCGGACTAACAGATACTCTCGTATATTCATTGGCTTCAAACGGAACAAACCTCTTTGCTGGAACATTCGGCCCGGTATACCGACTTCCTCTCTCTTACTTCTCTCCACTGTCAGCTCCCGTGCTGAGTTTCCCGGCCGACGGTTCGGTAAATCAAGCCCTTGCTCCCGTTTTGAGATGGGCAGAAGATACCGCCGCGTTCAGTTATCACATACAACTGGCGCAGGATTCGACATTCGCTACGATTGTCTATGATGATTCTACTATCAAGGCGGATTCTGTTCATGTTGGCATTCTTTCCAAAAATACATCCTATTTTTGGAGGCTGAAGAGTCTCAATCTCGCCGGTTCCAGTGATTGGTCGGTGTCCCGCCGTTTCACGACGCATGATGTTTTACCCGTGGGACTTGTGTCACCGGCGAACAACTCGATCAATCAACCGCTAAGCCTTACTCTATCATGGTCGACGCCCGCTTATTTCTCCACATATCGTCTTCAGGTGGCAATGGATTCGAGTTTTTCATCACCCGTGTTTGATGACTCAACTATCACTGGGGCCGCGAAACAACTGGGTCTTGTCGCAAGCGACACAGATTACTTCTGGCGGGTAATGGTTATTGATTCGGGGAGCAGAAGTCCATGGTCTCCCACCTGGCGATTCAAGACGTTGATTCTTGCTCCTTCAATTGTAAACATATCTCCGGGGGATAACGAGATAACACTGAGCTGGAGTGCGAGCTCAAGTCCAGGAGTGATCAAGTATAAACTCTACCGTGGCACTTCCTCTCCTGCATCGACGCTCGTTGACAGCACGATTGCGACCAGCTACGTTGATTCCGGGCTTACCAATGGCACAAGATATTTCTACCGAATCACGTCTGAAAACAGCCATTATGTTGAGGGACCTCCGAGTTCAGAAGTCAATAGCATTCCATTCAATCAACCTCCACATGCCGCCAGGCTCAGCAATGTCCTCTTGTTGAGCTCGGGGCGCAGTGCTTTTGCTCATCTCACATTTTCGAGTCAAGGAAGTGTAGATTCTGATGGAACAATCGATTCCACTTTATGGTTCGTGAATAATCAACGAACTGCTACGGGGCCCTCGCTTGCTTACGATTTTGGTCCCGGAACAACCAGGGTTACATTGGTAGTGATCGACAACCAGAATGCGATGGATTCGTCTGTAGCATTTGTAAACAGGGCAGCCTATGTAAGAACGTTGGGCGGACAAGTCACATCAGGTCTGAGTATGGTGGGTGGTAATGTGTTATATGCAAGCGCATCAGGTGATGCCGTCTACCGTTTAGATAGCAACGAAAATGTTGTGTACAAGCTGCAAGTCGCCGGAAGTATTGGCTCATCTTGTTCCATTGCGTATGATTCGACCGTTTATATCCCATCCTCGGACAATAACCTCTATGCATTCTCAAAGAACGCCACTTCCGTTTGGTCGGCTTTGCCGTTAGGCGGGAATACATCGGCGACACCCGCTGTTGATTCGACTCTGCAGAGAGTTTATATCGGTGTCTCGAATAATAATTTCATTGGCGTCGATCGATTGACCGGCAACGTTGTGTGGAACTTCTTTACGAGTTCTCCAATTTCTAACTGCGCCGTAATCTCCAGCGACAGGAGACTGGTATTTCCGACAAACGATGGAACGGTCTACGGGGTCGATCTCGAGGCGAGCAATGCACCAACTGCTCCATCATGGATGCTGTCTCTCACGGATCCTTCACCGACCTCTCCTGCAATAGATCAATATGGCTATTTCTATTTTGGAACTGCCGGGGGGAATCTTTATGCTGTGTCAATGAAAAGAGGCGAGCAGGCATCTCAACGCTGGAACCTGCATCTGGGAGGGCATCTTGTTGCAGCGCCCGTGATTGATGCAAACGGAATTCTTTACATCGGATCGACTGATTCTACGCTGTATGCCGTCAACATAACATCGAAGAGTGTAGTTTGGCGGTTCAAAACTGGCGGCTCGATACGATACACGGCTGCTATTTCTCCGGCTGGAACGATTTACTTTGACAACGATGCGGGACAGCTTTATTGCCTGGACAACCTGGGGAATGCGTTATGGTCTTTTGATGATTCCCCAGACAGCCTCCAGGCTATCGGGACGATACTGTACAACGATGGGATGGTCTATGCTGGAGCGGGCGCAAAAAGTATTATCGCCATCTATGATGGCAGCGGAACACAATCAGGCGCCTATAGGGTGTCAAACGCTGGGATACCAATCTGGGGAACATTCCAGGGAAATAATCAAAGAACAGGTCTCCAGACCATTTCGATAATTTCCTCCACATCGAATCCTAAGGATAAACTCCCGACATCGTATGCTCTCTATGCAAATTATCCCAATCCGTTTAATCCTTCGACCATAATTAGCTATGATACTCCAAAACTTACTCATGTCACGCTCATCGTGTACGATGTTCTCGGTCGGCAAGTTGAGTTGTTGGTGAACGGAGAAAAAATGCCTGGCCGATATCAGGCTAGCTTTGATGCTGGCGCATTACCGAGCGGAGTGTATTTTTACAGATTCCAAGCCGGTGCGTACCATGATACCAAGAAGCTTTTGTTGCTCAAATGACCGAAGGGGCATCTGCAACTAACGGCGGCAACAATGTCGTTCACGGATAACATGCCGAATAAAGGAGTTTACTCGGAGCCGCGCCCACTTCATATTATCATGGTTGCCCCGTGCTGCATTGTTTCCGCGGACGTTGTTCACCGTTGAAGCAGGTTTACTATCCATATTTCACAAAGGAGGGAAACTGAATGAAAGTAAAAGTCCTGCTGCTTTGTTCTGTTAGTGTTCTTTTCTTTGCCGGTTGTGCTGCCACACGGTATGGGCCTGCGTCCGGAAGCGCCTTTGGCTACAGGGAATCCAAGATTCAGAGAGACATGTATAATGTCTCTTTTAAGGGAAATGGTTTTACCTCGCCCACTACCGCAATGAACTATTTCCTTTACAGGTGCGCCGAGATCACCGTGCGGGATGGCTATGATTACTTTATCATCGCGGAAGGTGAAAGCAATCCGGAACTTGTGCTGGCAGGGAGGTCCACACTCACGAAACCTCAATATACCGGTACAATCAAGCTGTATAAAGGCGAAAAGCCGGCAGATGATCCGAATGCGTACGACGCGAAAGAGTTGATGGAGAACCTGGAGCCGCAGATTATCCGGCAATAGGATCTGAGCGCCTCGGGCTCCGCTTCGCTCCGCCGCAATTTGCCTTGTGACGATTTTTGCTTACGTAAAAACATGTGCCAGCGCGCTTCACGGGACACAAAACTCGCATAAGCTGCTAAGGTAATAGTGTCTCAGTTTCATCCTGGTTGTCATTCCGGCGAATGCCGGAATCCAGTCATTGACCTGGATGCCAGCTTTTGCTGGCATGACAAGATCTCGCCTATTTGGATGTTCAAATTGAGACACTGCCGCTAATGTTGACTATGCCGTGACGACAGATTATATTTTCAACGGAATGAAATGCGTCGTGTGGTATACAAGGGGACTGAATGCAATTCGATGTACTTCAGATTGATGGCAGAATAACGAACTTTTTGTTCGTTATTTGTCCACCTAAGGTACAAAAAACGCAATGCGGTTTCGAAATAGTTAGTTCCAATGTCATCTAGTAACAAAATCATTTCTAACTAAAGGAGTAATCCATGGAAAAACAAACTACGCTGGACAGACTTGAAGAGAAAATCTTATTTCGCGTCTCCCGCTTCTTCTTTCTGTCGCTCGCTATGATCTCGATGCTGGTATTGCTTATTGGAGCAATATATCTAGCCTGGAGTCTCATACCCGTAAATCGTGCTCCGGATCCGCGCGATGTGATTCTCACTGCGAAAGATGTGAGAGAAAACCTCGAATCCAACGGCAATGCGGGGAACCTTGCTTCAACTGAAAATGCCAATGCTGAAAATTCGAAAACCCCAGATGAACTGAAATTGGATAGTTATATCGATACCCTCAAGCAATTAATGCCTCCGCCCGAATACTCCTGGGATGCAAAAGGATATTATACAAAAGATGCGTTCAGCCAGTACGTCACAACTGATATTGGACTCACTCAAAGATTGAAAGACTTCACCGACCAACTGAGCGACGTTGAAGAATCCAACCAGGCACTGTCGCAACTATGCTCAGTATTGCGAGAGTTCCCACAGGACGGACGGCTGAAACCATTAGAGTCTTTTACAGAACTTTACCTTCAGAAGAGGAACGACCGTTTTGAACTCGTCAAGTCGATTGATTCTCAGTACGAAACGGCATTGGCAGAAAAGGTCGCGGGCAAATCTGAAAGCTTGATCGTCATCGTATCTGCAGTCTCGACCATGGCTTTTTTAGCAATCTTTCTTGTCCTTCTCTCAGTTCAAAGAAGTATTAAGAATTTGTCAGCCCAAAGTCAGTCGAACTGAAGGCGCTTCAGCAAACAGCATAAAACATACGAAGCGCGCGGCGAGGTTGAACGGGAGTACGTCGGCTGAAACTGCGCACGTAACAATCATTGAAAGGAGATAAATGAAATCGATTCCGTTCGTTTTATCAATTAGCTTGATTTTGTTCACTCTTTCATCTTGCAAGAAAAGCAACCCAGCCGGCCCATCGGGGGGCGACCAAATTTGGCCGCTCAAGGTCGGGGACTCCTGGACTTTTACCATTACGCAGTACGACAGCACCGGGAATGTTACGGCGACTTTTCCGTACACTTATTCAGTTACCGGAGATACGGTAGTTGCCGGTGAGACATGGTATCTCGTCTCGAATTGGGGGCCATATCCTTGCACGAACAGAGATGATGGTCTTTGGGAAATGGAAGTTTCGATCTCGGGAATATTCCAGGGACTTCTATTTAAATATCCCGCTAATACCGGAGACGCTTGGTGGAGCGGGGCCGATTCAGTTTATGTCCAGTCGACGAGCGCATCGATAACAGTTCCCAGGGGTACTTATACTTGTTATGAGTATTTATTATTCTATAGATCTAGTCTTGTGGTGGACTATTATTATTGTCCGGGTACCGGGTGGATTGAGAGCGACTGGTACGCGACCACGAGCACAGGCCAATCGTACAAGAGACATCATAGCGAGCTTACTTCTTTCACACTCAAATAGATCATGCTTGCTGTCATATGCTCTGCATCGGATGACAAACTCCTAAAGGCGTCAATCATGACGCTTCCTGATCAGGAACGTATCCCGCTCATTATTATTAGAAAAGGAACATGCGAGATGCCGCAAGGCGGCATCGGGACAGGCTCTTATAAATCGCATCATGGCGCGCACATCATATGAAGGGATTGCTGTTGGGAGCTTCAAGCGAGACGCGCTGGAAAAATCTTTGAAAGGAGAAATGTCAATGCCATGAGACTAATCAAGAGACTATTGCTTGTTGCGCCGTTAACTATTCTGCTTTCAACTTGCAGCAATCCATCGGCGCCGACCACTTCGAGCGAGATTTCCTTATACTTCCCGCTGCACATCGGCGATACCTGGACGTACGATAGGAACATGCCAGGAGAATACGCTTACATCGAAAGGCGCATAATCAGTACTGTTTATGATACCGACGGTTCCTTACTCTATGGCTACAACGAAGATCTGCAGACCTACAATCCCCCTCCGAATCTTCCCATTACGGCTTACTATTCCGTGCACGGTGGTACGGCTTATATTTATTATCCCACGGGGGATAGCTCGGCCGGACACGCCCTGTATTCCAGAGTCCCGCTGCTCAAGGAACCTCTGACGGTGGGAAACAAATGGGCCTTGTCTGAAAATTCTCTGGATAGTTTTTCTATCGTATCATCCGGACAGGTCAATTTCAACGGATTGCCGGTCTATGCGGTCGTAGTCATGGAAAAGAGCCAGCGCGAGATCGACTCTTCATGGTACGCGCAGGGAATCGGCTTTTTGAGGCAACGGGCTATCACAATTCCCGACTCATTGCACTGGAATTATGATTTGGACAGTTATCACCTTGTTCAATAGTGTGGGTTTTTTGGCTCGTTAAGGCGAAAGCTCACCATCCGCCATATGAAGCAACTCGATCGACTCTTCGTCGTTGTTTTGACCGTGTTGATCGTGATCAGTGCAGTCATGACAGACTCTTGCCGAAAAGAGAATGAGAGAAACAAATCTATGAGTGAAACGCAGAAAGCCGCCGGACTTTTTAAGAAGCTGAATATGGCTCCTTCGAATTCCCGGGTCATCACGCTGTCGGAATTTGACAGCCTGGCCAAAGAGTCGGGGTTTACGGACGGGGATGAGGCATTGAAAGAAATAGTGAATGAGAAGCTTATTGATAGTTATAGAATTCAATCAGGAGGAATCAGGTTATCGGCAACCCGTTTGAATTTGGATTACAAAGACGAGAAGTTCTCTTGTCCGGGAATGAAGGGATTTACTTTCGTCTATCCCTTGTTCGAAAATTTCGGCGGGCCATTTACTGCAAAAGGAGAAAAGCCACAGGAATGCACTGTCTTTTTCGTCGATGCAGTTTTGGATCTTCCGCTTTCAGCTCCACAGATGAAAGTAAAACAAGTAGTGCTGGCGTCGACCGCCCATGTCGTCGCTCCAAAGGGCAGCGCGAAAAACTCCCACCAAACGTACTACACCCGGCTCAGCTCTGATGAATACGAGTTCTTCTCGACCAAGGCCGCATTTGTTGTATGTGTCAGTTTAATCAATATCCCGAACAGCGGCGGGTTCGATAGACCCGTGTTCTGGGAAAAAGTTACTGATAGTTTCGAGTTCACATTTTAGATCTCGCAACAATATGGAGTCCAAATCAATGACAGATTCTGAACTCCTTTTTAATCGGAGGACTAATGAGAAAAACGACGAATGTCCAACCACATTCTTCTGAACAAGACGACGTGCAAGAAATTAATAGCTTAACTCACGAATGGGAAACCGCTATCAAAGCCAAAGATATAAACAGGCTTTTGAGCCTCATGACGGACGACGTAGTTTTCCTGGCACCTAAGGCACTGCCCATAAAAGGGAAGAACGGAGTTGAAGAAGTCTATCGAACCATGTTTGCCGGGTTCGACATTGAACAGGAATCAAGATACGAGGAAATTCAGGTGATCGGCAGCTGGGCATTTGCCTGGGGCACCGACTCTCTCACTTTCACTCCAGCTGCTGGAGGCGATTCGGTTAAAATGAAAGGCCACTGTGTGACGATCCTGCAACGGCAGGCAGGCGGAGCCTGGAAGTTTGCCCGCGGGATTAATAACATGTCGCAGGAGAGTTCACCGTCGATGCCGCAGCGGTGAAAGTTGAATATGCGGTGATGACAAAGTATATTTCCCGAGGAAATGAAAGACGTGGTGTGGTGGATAGGGGAATAAAGACAATGCTGCATACTTCGGAGTAATGGGACAAAAAACGCGACGCCGTTTTGTGTCAGTTATGCGTCATGCGGTTCCGGTGAGTCGAAGTAAGGGTCGATGAATTCCAGAGTTCCTGAAGCCATTATTGTGTTGATCATACTATTTGCGGCTTCATTTTGCCGAAGCCAGTCGGGCAACTCCGCTTCGGCTGCCAATGGGGCACATGGCGAGATCAGCATTGTCGCGCTATCAGATTCTGGTGTAGGAATTCGATCTCGAACGTCTGGTTTTGACACTACAGCCGCATTCATAGGCTCAAATAGATCCGATGGTTATCCGTTATGGAGAATCTATCTACCACATTCGGACACATTGCGACTGATCGTGTCGGATATTAACGAAAGTGTGGTTTACGATGCCGAAGTCAGACCGCTTGGCACCGGTTGGTTTGACATCAGAATTTACCCTGAACTCAACCTGCCGAAGGCCGCAGTTTATTTCTTGCAGGCGATCTTCTGTGACTCGACCTTCGAGCGGAAGTTCATTTACTTGAAGTGACTAACTAGACAAGAAAAATGTACGAGACCTCGAAAGTTGCGTCATACGCAGTACCTAATTGTGCGAATCACGACGCTCGATCGTTACATATCGTGGTACGCAGCAACATTAGATTTCAGCCTGATCTCTCTATACTCACAAAGGGATTTCCATGAACGATGACATTACAGTACAGCAAGAACTTCCATCATTACTTCAGCGCATATTTGTCGGTAAGCGGGGCATACGAGCCGGCTGGAGCATCGGCATCTTTGTTGTTCTTCTGGGATTATTCACTGCCGCATTCTTTTTCCCGGCCAAGAATCTTTTCGAAAAGAACAATTTGTCCTTGACGGATGCCATGCCGCTGCAAAGCGGTGCCGGGGAGCTGGCAGCACTTCTGGGTTTGCTGGCTGCATCGGTGGTTATGGCACTTATCGAACGTAAGCCGCTCATCTCTTACGGATTAGAGGGCACTCGTCGCTTCGCAAGATTTTGTTACGGGTTTGTCTTCGGCATAACAGCGCTTTCTGTTTTGGTTGGCGTGATGACACTTTGCGGCTTCCTTTCCTTCGATGGGCAAAACATTTACGGTTGGCAGGCTGTAGAATTCGCACTCGGTTGGGTTATTGTGTTCCTTCTCGTGGGTTTGTATGAAGAATATTTTTTGCGCGGTTATATACAAGCCACATTAACGCGCGGCATTGGATTTTGGTGGAGCGCACTTCTTCTTTCTGCAGCTTTCGGTTGTCTTCACCTTACCAACCCGGGGGAATCTCCGGCCGGAATATTTTCTGCCGCACTTGTCGGTATGGTTTTTTGTATCAGCCTGTGGTATCTCAAAAATCTCTGGTGGGCGATAGGTTTTCATGCCTCGTGGGATTGGGCAGAATCGTATCTCTGGGGAACGCCAGACAGCGGCAGGGTTGTGCAAGGGCATCTCTTTTCAGTGCATTCGCAGGGAAATATTCTCTGGAGCGGAGGGGCTACAGGTCCTGAAGGAAGTTTGATGGTACTTCCTCTGCTCGTTATTATCGCGCTGGTGATGTGGATTGTTTGGGGCAGAGCAAACAAACATGATGCCCGCAGCGATAGTACGGCAGTGTCTAATTAAGCATGAGAATTAGCACGACCTGTTGAATTCCTTTTGATCTTCGTCAGTCAATCGGAAGGAGTCGGGAAGATATGACCCGCCTATTGTCGGTTTGCTCTTCTTTTCTGTATGCATGCACTTGCGAGGAGTGCACCGAAGATTGTGAAGATAGAGTAAACGATCACGATCAAGAAGAAACTTAGTAAGGTGTCAAGTAGTGCCGGCCTCTTGGCTGCAGCGATCGCCTGGCTCAGCTGGTCCATGATGTCGCTCGGTATTTGCACGTTACCGAGCAATCTTTTCATCAGATTCTGCAGCATCCTGAACTTGACATCGGCGATGAACGGACCGATCGTTATATCGAGAACGGTCTCGAATCCTGCGGCGAAAATTCCTGTCCAGAGTCCCAGGTAGAATCCGTCTATGTTCAACATCTGCTGCTCCTGGGGCAGGTCCATTCTGAAAAATACTACAGCCAGCACGCCTCCGAACAAAAGCCCGGCACAGCAAAAGCAGTTGACGAGATTTAATCCCGGTACGAAATTTATTACGGCCAGGATAAGTCCTGCAAACAACGCGGGTCGAAAATAAGTCGAGCTATTTTTCATTGATTAAAAACTCTCTTCTTGCCGAACGGCTTCCTCCGAATGGAGCCGGAGCAGATTTTTTTCTTATGTGGTTTCCTTGGGAAAATTCTCTCATAAGTGATATCCACACAGGGACAAAAAAGAAAGCAGTAGAAACTCCGAGAAGTCCACCGGTGATGGATCTTGACAAGAAGGTGTTTTGGGTAATGCCGAGAAAATTAACGCTGAAATCGGCGGCGAGCGTCGCGATGGGAATTGCAATATAGATTAAACCCGGCATTGAGACGTTGCGGAGTGATCTGAAAAAAGGATAGACTGCTATGCCGAAAGTGAGTCCGTAATAGATCGATGCACATCTCGAACAAACTGCAAGCTTGTATCCGAACAGGTGGAAGCTTCGCGCATCCATCTGATGGCATACCGGCTGGAAAAATTTGTAAATCAAATCTGCAGCGACTCCGAAATGAAGAAGAAATGGCGGCATGGTGAAGAGCAAATCGAAACAAAATGCCAAAGCAAGAAGGAGAAGATAACCGCCGACACTTGTCATTCCTTCACGCTTCTGGCGTGGATCCGTGTCATTAGTCAGCTCAGATTCCGGACGAAAGCCGCTGCGAATGAACTTGTACCTTTTCACGCCACGATCCGTGTCCCGGCGGTTCTTCCGGAAACCAAGTCTGAAGCTCCTTCAGCATTCGTAATAAATGCTTTTCCTGAGCCGTTTCCCAAAGTGAAGAATGCTGCTTCGATCTTTGGAACCATTCCGCCTGCTATCACATTTAGAGCTTTCAGGTTCTGGAATTCTTTCTCGCGCAATTCGGGAATCACCTTGCCGTCTTTCAAGACTCCGGGGACATTCGACAGGAACAATGCCAACTCCGCCTTGATGGATGAAGCGACCGCCGCCGCCGCGTAATCTGCATTTACGTTCAGAGATATGATCGAGTCCTTGTCGGCGCTGATCGGCGAAAGTACGACGGCAAATTTCTGCATTAACTCTTCAATGGCAGAGGCATTGACCGATTCCACTTCTCCTACAAAACCCATGTCTTCTCCGTCGCGTTCCGTCCTCTTTGCAACAAGAATTTTTCCGTCAACGCCGCTCAATCCGATGGCGTTCACTCCGATCTGCTGGAGTGATTTGACGAGTCTCTTGTTAATCAATCCGGAGAGCACCATCTCCACAGCTTCAAGGCTCTGTGAATCCGTATATCTGAATCCTTTGATGAACTTGGTTTCTATATTCAACTTGGCAAGGAGTTTCGTGATTTCCTTTCCACCGCCGTGCACCAGGACCACATTGTGGTGATCGCCCCGGATTTTTGCGACAAGCGTCGACACCTTCTTCAAGAAACCCTGGTCGTCGATTTCATTTCCGCCGATCTTCAGTACGATTTTCAAATGAGACCTTCCGATTCAGTCAATCCGCACATCACATTGAAATTCTGCACTGCCTGGCCGGCCGCTCCTTTGCCGAGGTTATCGATCGAAGAAACGACAATTGCATAGGGGGAATTTTCGACTTTCTTCACAGAAATAACACAGAGATTTGTGTTGATCGTGTGTTGAAACGTCGCTATGGAATTATCCGCCAGCACCCTGATGAAAGTCTCGTCCTCGTAGTTTTTGTTGAAAATGTGGATCAATTCTTCCGTGGGAATATCCTGGCTGAGCTTAACATAGATTGTATTCAACATTCCTCTTGTGATCGGCACAAGGTGCGGCGAAAAAATAATTTTCACATTCGTGTTCGCTGCCTTCTTCAGCTCCTGCTCGATCTCGCCGGTGTGCCTGTGAACGTAGCCGATGTTATAAGGTGAGACGTTCTCGTTTACTTCCGCGAAAAGATAGCGTGCCTCTACTTTTCTTCCCGCGCCTGTGACCCCGGATTTTGCGTCAATAATAATCGGTTCCGATAGATCAGCGAGTTTAGTTTTGAGGAGGGGATAGACGCCGAGAATAGTCGCAGTCGGGTAGCAGCCAGGGTTCGCCACGAATTGAGCCTTATAAATTGCCTCGCGGTTGATTTCGGTCAATCCATAGACAAAATCGTCCAGGAAATCCGGGCTTGTATGTTTTTGACCGTACCATTTCGCGTATTCTTCCGCGTCGTCGAATCTATAATCGGCGCTTAGATCAATTATTTTTACTCTTCGCGACGAATCGACGATTTTTTCCACGACATTCTTTGCGGCGCCGTGCGGAAGCGAAAGAAATACGGCGTCAACTTGCCCGAGGTCTACATCCTCGTTCCTGACTATTTTCGTGTCGTCGGCAGTTGCGAATATCTCGCTCAGCCTTTTCCCGGCGGATGTTTCCGCGGTGACGTATTTTATTTCCGCTTGATTGTGCCGCTTAAGAATCTTGTACAGCTCATAGCCTGCGTATCCCGAAGCTCCGAATATCGCAACTCGGATTCTCACTGCGTTATTTCCGGTTTCACTTTTCATCTAACTCTCTTACCCTCTGTTTCTGTCCATGTGCATTGCCGTTCCTATTCTGTGAATGTGTACAACGGCTCCTTTAATTCTCAAGCCCTCTTCTTCTGTTAATGTGCGTCCTTTTCCAATCCGAATCCTTTGTGAAGGACCTGGGCAGCTTTCTTCATGTCACTTTCATTTACCACAATCGATATTTTTATCTCGCTCGTGGAAATCATTTGGATGTTTATCCCTGCATCGGCGAGCGTCTTGAACATTTTTGCGGCAACGCCCGAGTGGGTCCTCATCCCGACGCCGACTAACGAAACCTTGGCGATTCTGTCATCCCCGACAACGCGCGTCGCTTTATTCTGCTTCACCAACTCATTCAGAATTCGTATTGCCTGTTTGTAATCGGTTCGCGGAACGGTGAAGCTCATGTCGGTGTATCCCTCAGAGCTTGCGCTTTGAATTATCATGTCGACGTTGATCTCCGCTGCAGCGAGCGGCGCGAAGATGCTGTGAGCAATTCCCGGTTTATCGGAAACATGGATCACCGTTATCTTCGCCTGATTTTTGTCATGTGAAATTCCTGTGACAACAACGCTCTCCATGTCGAGCGTTTCGTTAACAACCATGGTACCCTCGCTGTTATTAAAACTGCTTCTTACGTGAATTGGAATATCAAATTTCATCCCGAAAAGGACAGATCTTGTCTGGAGAACTTTTGATCCCGAGCTCGCAAGCTCGAACATTTCCTCGAAGCTTATTCGCTTAAGCTTAGTGGCAGCCGGGACAATGTTAGGGTCGGCAGTGTAAACTCCGTCGACGTCTGTATATATTTCGCACACAAGACCGTCTTTTACGTTTGGCTTCATAGCTGCGGCAATTGCAACGGCGGTCGTATCCGAACCACCGCGGCCTAGTGTGGTGATGTCCCCCTGCTCATCAACTCCTTGGAAGCCTGCGACCACGGCAATGGCGCCTTCCTTGAGGACGTTTCTCAGTCTTTTGACATCGATCCGTTTTATGTGCGCCTTTGTAAAGGACGAATCTGTCAATAGCCTGACCTGATGGTTTTGAAGCGAACGAGCTTTGCAGCCTATGGAGTTTAACGTCATCGAAAGAAGGGCGGAAGAAACCTGTTCTCCAGTGGATACGAGGACATCCATTTCGCGCGGGTCGGGTTCGGTTACTGCGGACTTCGCGAGATCGATGAGCCGGTTCGTTTCGCCCGCCATGGCACTGACGACCGCAACCACGTCGTTCCCCTGTGATTTAGTCTCAGCGACTCGTTTAGCAACATTGCGAATTCGTTCGATAGTTCCTACCGATGTTCCGCCAAATTTCTGAACAACTAGCATGTCAATAAAATGTTAAATATTAAATTTCGAACTTCAAATTCTTAACTTTGGATGAGTTTGAGCACCTCGGATAGAATTGGTTTCGCCGCAAGCGGAGGTGGAACGTCTCTGGACGCCGTGTCGGGATCTTTTAATCCATTTCCCGTCAAAGTACAGACGACCACATCTTTATCGGTGAAATAATTCCTTCCGATAAGTTGTTTCAGTCCGGCAACTGAAGAAGCCGAGGCTGGTTCGCAGAAGATTCCTTCGGTGGATGCTATTAGTCTCTGCGCCGACAAAATTTCCGCGTCGGTCACTATGTTGATTTGTCCTTTCGATTCGTCCAGAGCCTGGACCGCCTGCTTCCAGCTTGCCGGATTGCCGATACGAATCGCTGTAGCGACCGTTTCGGGATGTTCAACCACTTTTCCATGAACGATCGGCGCGGCACCCTCTGCCTGGAAGCCGAGCATCTTCGGAAGACTGGTGCGGTTCTTCTCCGACCATTCTCTGTAGCCTTTCCAGTATGCCGTTATATTGCCTGCGTTGCCCACCGGCAGCGAATGATGCGTCGGGATTTTTCCGAGAACCTCGATGATTTCAAATGATGCTGTCTTCTGTCCTTCTATGCGAAACGGGTTGATCGAGTTGACGATCACCACTTTTGTCTTCTCTCCGATCTCTCGAACTATTCTCAGTGCGTCGTCGAAGTTGCCGTCGATCTCGATCACCTTTGCACCGTAGATCAGTGCCTGTGCCAGCTTACCGATGGCAATTTTTCCTTTCGGCAAAATCACAAACGCCCGGAGTCCTGCCTTTGCGGCGTAAGCGGCTGCGGATGCAGACGTGTTTCCGGTAGATGCACAAATGACCGCCTCCGCTCTATCTTGAACGGCTTTCGTAATCGCGACAGTCATTCCACGATCCTTGAAGGAGCCGGTAGGGTTCATTCCTTCAAATTTGAGGAAAATTTTCGCCGGCGATTTGATATCTTTCCGGAGATTGTCGGCCTCGATTAACGGCGTGTTTCCTTCTAAGAGGGTGACAGGTTTCACTCCTTCCGAGAAAGGAAGGTAGCTGAGATATTTATTTATTACTCCAGAATATGACATTTCAATACGATTTCAAATTAATTTTAAAAGGTTAGAACGATCTTTCCAAAATGCCGGCGGCTCTCAATGATCTCGTGCGCCTTCCGAACTTCGGTGAAGTGCACGGTTCTATCAATGACAGCCTTGAACTTTTTCTCACTGAGCAATTCAAGCAATGTGAACAGCAGGCTTTTGCTTCCCATCATGCTTCCGTAAATCGTCAATTGCCTGGAGAAAACGTAGCGGAGATCTGTCAAGGCATTGAACCCGGTCGTCGCACCGCAGGTAACAATCCTTCCACCTCGTCTCGCCGAAAGCACGCTGTCGTTCCAGGTTGCCTTGCCAACGTGCTCGAAGACAATGTCGACGCCGCGCTTGTCGGTGATTCTCCTGACGCCCTGATAGATGCTTTCCGAGTTATAATTGATCACCTCGTTCGCACCGAGCGCTCGAGCTTTCTCAAGTTTTTCATCGGAGCCTGCGACGGCGATTACTCGGGCATTGAACATCCTGGCAATTTCGATTGCAGCGGTTCCAACTCCGCTGCTTGCTCCGAGAACCAGGACACTCTCCAGCGGTTGAATCTTCGCCTTCTCAACGAGCATTTGATATGCCGTTATGAAAACCAGTGCCGAAGCCGCGGCATCCTCGAACGAAACGTTGTTGGGCAGCCTGAAAACGTTGTTTTTTTTCACAGCTACGAGTTCAGCATCGGTCCCGTTGCAGTGTTCGCCAATGATTTTGTACTCGGCACAAAGATTATCTTTTCCGCTCAAACATTGTTCGCACCGGCCGCATGAAGTAGAAGGTGAAATCAAAACTCTGTCGCCGATCTTTAAGTCGTCCGCTTCCTCTCCGGCTTCTGCAATCGTTCCGGCACCATCTGATCCCAAAATCATGGGAAGGGGAAGTGTCACGTTGCGGAATCCATTCCGAACCCATATATCCAGATGGTTTATTGAAGCAGCCTCTATTTTAACGATTACTTCATTTGATTGGGGTATCGGAGCGGCAATTTCATCGACGACCACTTTGTCAACGCCGCCGTGCTCGTGTATACGAATAGCGCGCATTTTAACCGACTAAGACTGAGCCGCCGTTGACGTTAAGAATCTCTCCGGTAATATGACGTGCAAGTTCGGAAGCGAGAAACAGGATTGGTCCCGCGATATCTTCGCCCGTCGGAATTCTTCCGAGAGGGATATCCCTGCGTATTTCCTCTCTATAATTCTCATCGTTTAATGCCTCGGCGCTCATCTCGGTGTCGACCCATCCGGGCGCAACACTGTTCACCCGGATGTTGTACGGACCGAGTTCCGTGGATAGGCTTTTCGTCAGTGAAATCACTGCTCCTTTCGTGGCAGCATAATGAGAATGCAGCGCCTCTCCACGCTGACCTGCGGTCGATGAAACGTTTACGATCGCGCCGCCGCCCTGCTTCTTCATTATCGGTACGACATACCTGCAGAATAGAAAGGTCCCTTTCAAATTGACATCCATGGTCTCGTCCCACACTTTTTCATCCATCTTGTCTATTTCACCGTAGGTCCAAATTCCCGCGTTGTTCACCAGAACATTGATTTTGCCGAAGTCATTCAATACATCTTGCACGATTTGTTTTACGTCTTTTTTTTTGCCGACGTCGCCTCTATATGCGTTTGCTTTTCTTCCGAGCATTTTTATTTCGTTTATCACTTCGCTCGCGTGCTTGTCTCTTCCACGATATGTAATGGCAACATCTGCGCGCGCTTTCGCAAACCACTTTGCAGTCGCCGCGCCGATTCCTCTTGATCCTCCGGTTACTAACACTACTTGATTGCTAAAATCTATCATCTCGTTTCCAAACGGCCGTTGATTGTATAATTCAAAATAATTAAGAAGAGCTATTGATTCAATAATGTTTGGATTTTATTTGACGTTTGATAGGTCATGACTTCACACTGTCCATCTTATCCGGCCGGCTACATTGTAAAAGACGCCCGCTTGCGTTAAATTCATGTAAAATGACAGTCCGAGTAGATCCTTTTGGGACAGAGAAGTTCCCGGCAAAAAAAATTCCGCATAGTCAGCTTGAAGTTTTGATCCGTCAATTTGATGCCACGATGCGCCATGCGAGCCAGGCAACGCGGCATGTTTATAAGAAAGGACTGGATCAACTCTTAGCTTTCACTAAGACGAATGGATTTAAGTTTACGCCGAGCGACTTCAATAGTTTTCGTCTCTGGTTATTCAATGGGCGGAATCTTTCGACCAACACAGTGAATGTTTATTTGACCGCGTCGAGAAGATTTTGCGAATTTTTGATCGAACATGGTCTCTTGAAAAAGAATCCGGCCTGGAAGATACATGGAACGAAGCCGGAGTTCAAAACGGCGGAAGTAAATCTGACGGAAGTCTCAGCGGCGATATCTAGCATAGACAGGAGCACGGTTTTGGGAAAGCGCGATTTTGTCTTTTTGTCTGCGATCCTTGATACCGGCGTTTCGATCTCCGAGCTGATCGATGCAAACGTCGGCGATCTGAAAAGAGACGGGAGAAAGGCGAGACTATCTGTAAAGCTCAAAGGAACACATGCCAAAAATCTGACACTAACTTTACCCGAACAGGATACGGCAGCATTGTACGATTACTTGAATGCACGCGGATCGGCTGCGGCAGGCGAACCGCTTTTCTGCGCCCTGCGCGGTGGAGGAACCTCTAAGGCAAGGCTTTCCTTGCGTGGAGTTCGTTTTGCGATGGGACGCAGGTTGAATTTCGGAAACGATCGAAAAATCAGGCTCGACTCGCTGCGGACTTATTGTTTGGTTAGACTTATGTCCAAAGGTAAGACTTCCAAAGAAATACGTTCCATAATGCGCTTCAAAAGCAATATGCCGTTTAGAAAAATCATGTTTAACGCGCCGCATAGCCGAAGATTCGAATCTCCGAGCGGCATCCTGCATTCTGAGAAGACCTAATTCTTGGGCGGGACAAAAGCTCTAGCGAAATAAAATGAAATACGATTTTGCATCAATTGAGAAAAAGTGGCAGAAACACTGGGAAGAGAAAAAAACAAATCGCGTCAACCTTGGCGACATCAAGAGGAAACTTTATTGCCTCGTAATGTTTCTCTATCCGAGCGCAGATAAACTCCATATAGGACACTGGTACAATTTCGGCCCGACGGATACGTGGGCACGTTTCAAGCGATTGAACGGTTTCAACGTGTTCGAGCCGATGGGGTACGATGCATTCGGACTCCCGGCCGAGAACTATGCGATCAAGACCGGAGTGCATCCGCAGGACAGCACGCAGAAAAATATATCCGTGATCCGTGAACAACTCAAGACCATGGGCGCAATGTACGACTTCGATTACGAAGTCGATACTTCAAAACCGGAATACTACCGATGGACCCAATGGGTTTTCCTGCAATTATACAGAATGGGTCTCGCATACCGGACAAATGCACCTGTCAACTGGTGCCCGAAGGATCAGACGGTTCTTGCCAACGAACAGGTCGTCGAGGGAGCATGTGAAAGATGTGGCACTCCTGTGATTCGAAAATCCATGACTCAGTGGTTTTTCAGGATTACAGCTTATGCAGATAAGCTGCTCGAAGGGTTGGACAGAATTGACTGGCCCGAGCGCACGAAGCTCATGCAGAGGAACTGGATCGGACGAAGTGAGGGAATTGAAATAGTATTTACGATAGAAAATCTGGGATCGAAAATAGAGGTATTCACAACGCGGCCCGATACACTCTTCGGAGCCACTTATGTTGTCCTCGCGCCGGAGCATCCTCTCGTTCAGAAGATCACGAAGGATGAATTCAGGGTAAAAGTAAATGAGTATGTCGACTTTGTTGCGCACGAAAATGAAATAGAGCGCACCTCGACCACAAAGGAGAAGACCGGCGTCCCGACCGGAGCCTGGGCGGTCAACCCGATTAACGGTGAAAAGATTCCGATATGGATTGCAGACTATGTGCTCTCGACTTATGGAACCGGTGCAGTCATGGCCGTGCCTGCACACGACGAGCGTGATTTCGAATTTGCCACAAAATATAAACTTCCGATTCGTATAGTCGTGCAACCGAAAAATGGAGAGTTGCCCGAACCTCTGAATGCCGCATTTGTGGAAGAAGGAATCGGCGTGGACAGCGGAAAATTTTCTGGGTTAGAGAGCAGCAAGGTGTGGGATGGAGTTGCCGGCGACCTGGAACAAACCGGGAGCGGCAAAAGAAAAATAAATTACCGGTTGCGCGACTGGCTTGTATCTCGTCAACGATACTGGGGAGCGCCCATTCCAATTATCCATTGTGGATCATGCGGGGAAGTCCCGGTGCCGGAAAAAGATTTGCCTGTGCTGCTGCCTTACGATGTTGAGTTCCGGCCCAGCGGCGAATCACCCCTGGCAAGGAATGAAAAATTTGTAAATACTAACTGTCCGAAATGCGGTAAGCCGGCGAAACGCGACGTCGATACCATGGACACGTTCGTCGACTCATCGTGGTATTTTCTCCGTTATCTCTCGCCCGGTCTCGAGTCGGCACCGTTCGATAAAGAGTTAACGGCGAAGTGGCTGCCCGTTGACAAATATGTCGGAGGTGCAGAACATGCCGTGATGCATCTCCTGTACGCTCGCTTTATCGCGAAGGCATTGAAGGACGCTGGCTGGCTGAGATTTGACGAGCCGTTTCAGAGTCTTGTGCATCAGGGTACAATCACAAACCAGGGTGCCAAGATGTCGAAGTCGCGCGGAAACGTCGTTAATCCTGATCAATTCGTACAAAAGTATGGCTCCGATACATTCCGCATGTTTCTCATGTTTATGGGACCGTATAACGAGGGCGGTGACTGGAGCGATAGAGGAATCACAGGTGTCTTCAGGTTTTTGAACAAGGTCTATGATCTTTTTGAAGGTGACAGAGGATTATCGGCCGGAGAGATAATGAATTTGTCAATCAATGACTTGGTCGAGGCCGAACGCGTGGCTTATCGAAAGGTGAACCAGCTGATAAAAAAAGTAACTGAGGACATCGAGCAATTCAGGTTCAATACTGCGATCGCTGCCATGATGGAATTCATGAACGACTACACCCAAATTGTCTTGAGCAATGGTAATTCAGTGAGGGATGCCGTGAAGAACTTTGTGCTAGGGAATTTCAACGTTCTCCTTGCGCCGTTTGCACCGCACCTGGCTGAAGAGTTGAACGAAATGCGCGGGAATAAAAATTCAATTTTCATTTCCGAGAGGTGGGTTGGTTATGATCCGGCCGCTATCGTCGAAGAAAATGTGACCCTGGTGGTTCAGGTGAACGGGAAAATTAGAGGAAAACTCGAGATCCCGATCGATTCCAGCGATGAAGATATCAAAAAGCTTTCTCTTGCTGAACCGAATGTAAAAAAATATCTGGATGGTAAGCAGGTCATTAAAGCAGTCGTTGTGAAAAACAAGCTGGTGAACTTCGTAATCAAGTGATGCAGAAGGTTTCCGCCATAGTCATTGCCGGGAGGGAAGAGAAAAATATTGCCGATTGCCTGGAGAGCCTTCGGTGGGCTGACGAAATAGTTGTGGTGAATTCAGAAAGTAACGATCGAACAGTTGAGATTGCGAGACAATTTACGGACAAGATATTCATCAGGAAGTGGGAAGGATATGCTTCACAAAAAAGGTTTTCTTTGCAACAGGCAACCAACGAGTGGGTCTTGAGCATTGATGCAGACGAGCGCGTTTCGCCGGAACTTTGTTCGGAGATTCTGAGCTTGGATTTTTCAAAAGCGGACGGATTTTATATTCCCCGACGGAATTACTTTCTTGGCAGGGTGATTCGAAGCTGCGGTTGGTCGCCCGATTACCAGCTTCGCCTTTTCAAGAAATCGAAGACGAGCGTTACTGATCGGCATGTGCATGAGGGTTTCGCCGTGGACGGCAAGAAGGACTATCTTAAAAGCGAGTTGATTCACTATACGCATTCGACGATAAGCGGTACATTGGACAAAATAAACGAGTATTCAGCCCTTGAGGCGCAGGAGAAGGCGGGACGTGTGCGTATGACAGGTGCGAAAATATTTTTCAAACCTTTATGGGCATTCATCCAGCATTTCATAATGCGGCGCGGGTTCACCGATGGCGTCAGCGGACTTATGGTTTCAATAATTCACGCTATGACAAAGACGCAGGTTTACATGAAAATATGGGAAATGCAGAATGATCGGAAAAAAAGATAAACCCTTAACAATCTATTTCAGGCTTTTAGGTTATGTGCGTCCCTATAAGAGATTCCTTGGCGCCTCCGTAGTATCGACTGTATTTTATTCTCTTTTCTCCGGCGTTTCCATATATCTTATCGTTCCGCTGCTGAACACGCTCTTCAGCCAGGGGTCTCCTCAGATCGTCTCGATTCCGGCGTCAGCATCCACGTTTGACAGGGTGCGCATTGCGGTGATTAATTTTGTGAATGGATTCATTTTCGGCGGGACGAAATCGGAAGCACTGCTGAAAATATGTGTCGTCATCGTTGCAGCGTTTTTCCTGAGAAATTTTTTTGGATATGCTCAGGCGTATTTCATGGCGTTCGTGGAACAAGGCTCGATGCGGGATATACGGAATGACCTGTACAAAAAAATCCAGGAGCTTTCCATAGGATATTTTTCGAGCGAACGGACCGGCTCATTGATATCGAGAATTACGAACGATGTATTTGCGATAAACAGCGGTATCTCCGCGAGCTTCGTAACTATGATAAGGGAACCGCTCCTTGTGGCCGTTTATCTTTGCATCGCCCTCTTTCTCAGCTGGAAACTCACTATCCTATCATTCCTCGTCGCGCCGTTTATGTTGATCATCATCAGCCGTTTGGGGATGCGGCTCCATAAAGAGGGTGATCTCTCCCAGAAGCTGATTGCGGAGCTGACTTCGCTACTGCAGGAAACAATAAGCGGAATCAAGGTGGTACACTCCTTCGGGATGGAGCGATACGAGATAGGCAGATTTGAAAATCACACAAAGAATTATTTCAAATCAATCCTGAAGATGACGCATATAAGGAACTTATCTACGCCTATAACGGAATTTCTGTCTATTCTTACCGCCGGAGTGATTATTTATTACGGCGGTATGCAGGTAATTCAGTCTCACACTCTCTTGCCTAGCGAGTTCATTACTTTCCTGTTCGCTATTTTTCAGATGATGCCGTCGATAAAAGAATTGACGACGGTGAGCACGCGGGTGTATGAATCTTCGGCTGCGGGAAAAAGAATATTTGAGCTGCTGGACGAAGCAGGCAAGATTCCGGAATCGCCGGATGCGGTCAATCTCAAGGAATTCAAAAAGGAGATAAAGTTTGAAGACGTTTGGTTCAAGTATTCGTCGTCGAGAATCGGCCGCTCCAGGAAAGCGGACGGAGCGGATGTTCTCAAGAATGTCAGCTTCACTGCTCACAAGGGAGAAATTCTTGCAATAGTCGGTCCGTCGGGCGGAGGCAAAACGACGATCATTGATCTGATACCTCGGTTTTACGACCCGACGCAGGGTGTAATACGTATTGATGGAACTGATTTGCGGAATGTCACCGTACAGAGTCTGAGAAGCCTGATAGGGATCGTTTCCCAGGAGACGATTCTTTTCAACGACACCGTCAGAAATAACATCGCTTACGGCTTGACGGATTGTCCGAGTGAAAAAATTATTCAAGCTGCTAGAGCTGCCAACGCTCACGACTTCATCACTCAGCTACCTCAAGGTTATGATACCGTCATCGGTGAACGAGGGACAAAACTCTCGGGTGGACAGCGCCAGCGTATCTCAATTGCGCGGGCACTTTTGAAGAATCCTCCGCTCATGATTTTCGATGAGGCAACATCAGCTCTCGACTCGGAGTCCGAGATGCTCGTACAGGAGGCGATAGAGAGGCTGATGCAAAACAGGACTTCCATAGTGATTGCGCATCGGTTGTCGACGATCAAGAACGCGGACAGAATAATCGTCGTTGAAGGGGGAGAAATTGTCCAACGCGGGAAACATCAGGAGCTTGTTCGTCAGAAGGGTGGAATCTACAAAAAGCTTTACGAAATGCAGTTCAACGATTAGTGCTCATACAAGTACCCAACCAATAAAATTTCGGTGACCGGCTATTGATCGGCAAGCTTAAAGAGGCGCTTCAAAACAAAACAAGGCTGCTCATTCTACTGGCAATAATCGAGATTGCCCTGCTGATTCTCAGTATCCCCTTTTTCAAATTAAACGGCGATGAGGCATGGTTTGCGGAAGAGTCGTATTTCATGAGCCAGAAGGGATACTCTGCGTCGAACTTGTTTTCCGGTTTTCTCATGGAAGATGTACGCATAGTGGTACAGCATAAACTTTTTATCTATCTGGGTGCTGCACTATTCAAAATATTGTATTTCGATCTATGGGTTTTTCGTTTGATACCAATTCTTGCGCTCGTCGTCCTCGTGGTCTTCATGGTCAAGTATCAGCAAAATTACCTGGCCGCAGGCGGTTCGGCCGGCTTGCCCTCCGCAAGGCTTCAGCTTTTTCTCAGCCTTTGCATTGCATTTGCCGTTCACGATTTTGTTTATTTAGCGAAGGTTGGCCGACCTGATATGCTGGTGACCTTGCTTGGTTTCATCAGTTTCTATTTGTTGGCAGCATATCACAGACGTGAAAAGTACTGGCGGGCAGGTCTGGCGGGTTTTTTCGCGGGGCTCGCGATGCTGGCACATCTCAACGGGATCATATTCGTTGCAGCGGGACTAGCTGTTCTACTGCTGCGGAAGAAGTTCTCTGCATCGCTGTTATTCGGCATCCTCGCCGTGGCTGCGTTTCTTCCGTATCTCCTCGATATTTATCTGCACTATGATATCTTCAAGGTGCAAATAAACAGCCCGCTGGTCATCACAAAAACTGAGTTTACGCTTCTTAAGCCGTTGATAAATATGTCAAGAGAACACCAGCGTTTGTTTCGCAAGCCCCAGATCATTATTCCCTCCGCTTTGTTCTTTTTTCAGCTAATCACAAACTGGAGAAAGCTTTTTGACAATGGCATGAGAGGTCTAACGGTTTACACTCTCTTGCTGATGTTCTTCCTCGGTCTTTTTGTCGAGGATAAGACAATGAAGTATTCGACGTACTTGATTCCGTTCTGGGGAATCCTTATAGCGAGAAGCATGATCACTATGGATGCAAAGAGAAAATGGATTTTTCCCGCGAACGCTTTTCTCCTGTTAGCTCTCTTTGTGACCGGCCTGTTTTGGCAGGTAGAATCGGTCTTTGAAAAGGAAAACTATCCCCCTCTGAATAGATCGATAGCTGCCGAGATGCCGCAGCATTCTACTTGTGTTGCTCCGATGAATTTTATTTTCAATGAAGTCGCGAACTATAAAATTCTTTCCGATTATCTTGTGGGATACGAAGGATTCGGCGAAACCAAGATAGAATCCCTTTCGGATTTTTGTCGGAAGAAGAATTGTAAATACGTAGTATTTAACAAATATGGTGATGAGTGGGACTATATTCATGATTATAACGATACGGCGGGACTCTTGAAGAAATTTGAGATTGTCGCGGCGAATCATGATTTCACAATCCTGAAATGCAGAGATACATCGGCGGGGGAGCCGACCTGCACAACTCCGCCGGAAGCTGGATCTGCTGTTCAACAGTATGTGTCCTATATGGCCGAGCGAGCGAGGCTCGACAGAAAGCCTACGGACATACGATGACTGAACTTCTTCGGGCCCTGAAAGTCAGAGACATCGTTCTATTTAATGTCGTCGCGATCGTTGGTACTCGATGGATTTCGCTCGCCGCAGCGACAGGTACAGGTTCAATTTCCCTGTGGGTGCTCGCTCTAATTTTGTTTTTCATTCCACAAGGCATTGTGGTAATTCATCTCAGCAGGAAATATCCAGTTGAAGGCGGAGTCTACGAATGGGCAAAAGTCGAGTTCGGAGATTTCCACGGTTTCGTTGCTGGCTGGTGTTACTGGGCAAATAATTTGGTTTATTATCCATCGCTCTTGATCTCGGTCGCTGCGATAGCTCCGTTTATTCTCCCGTCGACTTCCGCCATGATTCCGAGCAGTATGTTCATCGTGATCGCGAGTTTGGTTATACTATGGATTGCGATCGGTTTTAACGTAATTGGTGTAAAGATTGGAAAGTGGGTGCAGAATGTCGGAGCAGTCGGGACATTCGTTCCGATTTTCATAATCGCGGCTTTGGCGGGACTGATTATATATTTCGGAAAATCTGAGACGCAATTTTCTCTGCACACGGTCTTGCCAACAAAATTGGATTACGGCACAATTTCGTTTTGGTCTTCGATGTGTTTTGCGCTCGCCGGACTTGAGCTGGCCGCCGTCATGTCGGGAGAAATAATTGATGCCGAAAAGACCATTCCGAGGGCGACATATCTTTCCGGCGCGGGAATCGTTTTTGTTTACCTGGTCGGAACGATTTCGCTGTTGGTTGGACTTTCGTCGAAAGACGTTAACCTCGTCACCGGTCTGGTCCAGTCGATTCAGGAGCTGGAGCATAAAACGGGGATGAGATACTTGACAAACTTAAGCGCACTGCTGATTACACTTGCCGGGATTGGCGGAGCAGGGGCGTGGCTCGCGGGGAGTGCAAGGATTTTGTTTGTCACCGGGATAGACAGTTATCTTCCTAAGAGTTTCGCGAGAGTTCATCCGAAATGGAAAACGCCGCATGTCGCGATAATTTTCCAGGGGATTATCGCTACCGTCTTCCTGCTGATGAGTTTCATCGGCGCCTCAACCGAACAGGCGTATCTCGCACTCGTCGACGCAACCATCATAGTTTACTTCATTCCGTACGTATACATTTTTCTGGCGGCAATAAGAAGTCTGCAGAGAGAGCGAAAGAAGAATAATAATCTGCAGACTAAATTGAGAATCATCATGTCGGGGGTCGGTGGGATGACGACCATAGTCGCAATTGTCCTGGCACTATTTCCGCCGAACGCAGGAGGGAGTCCGGTTCTATTTTTTGCAAAGACTCTAATCGGTTCATTCGTGTTCGTTGTGGTTGGAATCATTATTTTTTTGAACGCAAGAAGAAAAAGGTAAGCCAAGGAGCCACGAACGCTTGAAGACGTGCGGGCAGAAAGAGCGGGCTTAGTTTATACGATATTCTTTGTCGCGGGATTTTATGACACTTAACTTTGTTGTGAATTAGCGATGGAGCTGAAGAATCGACTTGGTGAAAACGAAAGTCCTTACCTCCGTGAGGCATCAGGCCAGCCTGTACACTGGCAGGTCTATTCGGATGAGATATTCAAGTTGGCGGAACAGCTGGATCGACCCATTCTTCTCGACATCGGCGCAGTGTGGTGCCATTGGTGCCACGTCATGGATAGAGAATCTTATTCTGATCCGGTGGTCGCAGAAATCATCAATAAACACTTTGTGCCTGTAAAGGTCGACCGTGATCAGATGCCTGATGTGGACTCACGCTACCAAACTGCGATCGGTGCGTTGGCAGGTGCGGGCGGCTGGCCTTTGACGGGGTTTCTTACTTTTGACGGAAAGGCATTTTATGGGGGCACGTATTTTCCGAAGGACGACACGCACGGAAGGCAGGGCTTGCTCAAACTCCTGCCGCAGATTGCCGAATTGTACGCGACAAGACGAACCGACATATTAAGAAGTGCGGAGGAAATGTTCCATCATTTAAAGGAATATGAACTTAACTCGGCGCAGCGGGGTGAATTGAACGAAGGGATCATCGGAAAAATCATTGACGATGCGCGCGCGAGATTTGACAAAAGTTTCGGCGGATTTGGTGGCGCGCCGAAATTTTATAATCCCACCGCTTTGCAGCTTCTCGCTGAGGAGGCTATAAGTCGAAACGATCCGAATCTGAAAGAGATCGTCGAAGCGACGCTGGATTGCATTGCCCGTGGAGGCGTCTATGACCAGCTTGGCGGCGGATTTCATAGGTACTCCGTCGACAGATATTGGCACGTCCCGCACTTCGAAAAAATGTTGTATGACAGTGCCCTCATGCTGGAAACATATTTACTCGGCCTTCAACTTTCAGGAAACGTCGAAGGATCCGTTCGAGGGAAGTTTTACGCAAGGGTCGCTCGTGAGACTGCCGATTGGATAACCGGGAGGATGAGAGCACCGAACGGCGCCTTTTACGCACACCAGGATGCCGATGTCGATGAATCCGACGACGGCACATACTGGACATGGACAAAGAGAGAATTAGAAGATGTGCTCACGAAAGAAGAGAATGAAGTTGCACAGTTATATTTCGATATTCGGGAGATGCCGGGGGATATCCATGAGTTTCCTGAAAGAAATGTGCTGAGGATTACCTTAGAGGAAAAAGATATAGTGAAAAATTCCAAGGCATCAGAGGATCGTATTCTCGATCTAATCGGAAGCGCCAGGCAAAAGCTGCTTGACTCGCGCAATCGGAGAAAACCGCCTTTTGTTGAGAAGACAATTTTTGCCGACCGGAACGGATTGGCAATAGGCTCGCTGGTCGAAGCCTCAATCGCTTTGAAGGAAAGAAAATATTTTCAGGCAGCCGAGGAAGCCGCCGCATTTATCATGGATAATATGTGTGATGTTCACGGAAATGTTGCACATGCATTTTCCGGAGGCGCGGTGTTGTATCGCGGCTTGCTTGATGATAACGTATTGTTCGGGAATGCGCTTCTCGACTTGTTTGAGGCGGCAAGGAACGAGGTGCACCTCTATGCTGCCGAAAAGATTGCGCAGCTGCTTCTCGAAGAGTTCAACGACGGTGAGAACGGCGGCTTCCTTGATCGGCCGATTAAGGCGGAGGACCATGACTCCCATATGGAATTGCGGAAGAAACCCATAGAAGATGCGCCAACTCCATCGGGAAATTCGTGCGCAGCGATTCTCTTTGATCGATTGTTTGTCGTGACTGAGAACAGGAAATATTTTGAGGCAGCGGACGCGGCATTGAAAGCGTTTGCAGGATCTGCGGAGAGGTTTGGATTACATGCGGCAAATTATGCCCGGGCCTTGAGACTTCATCTCGGCCTGATCAGGAACGTGAGATGATTCGCGGAGTGTCAAACTGTTAGCGCTTGCCTTGAATTAGATCTCGTAGTACTTCCTTGGCTCGCTCTTCGTCTTTCTCTTTCACCAGGAAATCGACAGTAGCCATGCCATCGGCTCCCGGGTAAAGAGCGGCAAAATTTTCGTTGCTGGTAATATATTCGATTCCTTCTTTGTCCAGTATCATTTTCGCGTTAATGATCTCGCTCGGCACAAATGTGTAATAGACGCGAACGTAATCCGATGAAATAGACTTCATTTTGAACCTCGCCGCTTTCTAGATTCTCGCTAGCGCGTTTTTAAAATCTTGTATAAGATCGTCGACATCTTCAATGCCAACAGATATTCTCACCATACCTTCCGTCACTTTGGCTGCATTCAATTCCTCAGGTTTCATTTTTATATGGCTTGTGAGGACGGGAATGCTGACGAGCGTATCGGTGCCTCCTAAGCTCGTGGCGTTGAGTGCGATCTCAAGATTGTCGCAGAACTTCTTTGCCGATTCCAAATTCACAAGCTCTACGCACAACATTCCGCCGAAGCCTTTCATCTGGCGTCTGGCAATCTTGTAATTCTTCGATCCCGGGAGGCCGGGATAAAACACAGCTTTCACCTTTTTTTGGCGCATAAAGAACTCGGCGAGTCTTTGCGCCCCTCTGTTCTGCTGTTCAACCCGCACTTTCAGCGTCTTTAAACTTCGGTCAAGCATATAAGCATCGATCGGGTTAATGCATCCGCCGAACGCTTTCATGGTCTCGCGAATCGCGCGCACACGCCCTTTTGTCGAGGCCGCAGCGCCGGCCATGATGTCGCTGTGGCCTCCGATATATTTGGTCGCACTATGTATGACCACGTCGACTCCAAAGTCGATTGGATTCTGATTGATCGGAGAGGCGAAAGTGTTGTCCATGATGGTCAGGGCGCCGATTTTTCTTGCAGCCTTAACGGTCTTGGAGATCGAAACGCAGTCGGTGGTAGGATTTATCGGCGTCTCAAAATATACAATCCTTGCCTGGAGGAAGTCTTCGCTGAATGTGTAAAGCTGGCTTTCGTCGACAAATTGTACTTGGATACCGAATTTTGGTGCGATGTCCCGGAGAAATCTGTATGCCATTCCGTATAGTCTGCGCTGTGCAACAACCGTGCTCCCGTTTTCCACGAAGGAGAGAATCACCGTCGTGATGGCTGCCATGCCGCTGGAAAAGAGAATAGCATCTTCGGCGTTTTCGAGCGCGGCAATTTTTTCTTCCACGTTTCTTACCGTCGGATTTGAGTAGCGGGTGTACATGTAAAATTCTTCCTCGTCACCACTGATGTATTTGTCGTAGTCATCGCTTTTCTCGACGGCAAATGTTGTGCTCTGATAGATCGGATAGTTAGCGCCACGATAGGTTTTGTCCTTCCTGCCATGAATCGCCTGTGTTGACTTACTCTTTATCAATATTCAACCTCCTAATGATGAAAATCGTAATCAAAGTACTGTCCCGAGGAATGCTAAATGCAAATCCCAGCAATATCGTCGATCAAAATGAGAATCTTCATTTGTCGTAATGTATTACAGCGGTTCTTAACGGTCACACTCGCAAAGAATCGCCATCATTTCCTTGACGGCTCGTTCCATTCCCACAAAGAGGGCATGAGAGATAAGCGCGTGGCCTATACTAAATTCTTCTATTTCGCCAATCATGGCTACAGATTTTAGATTGCTGTAATTTAATCCATGACCAGCGTTTACTTTTAGACCTAATTTGTTTGCGAACTTTGCTCCCTTCTTGATACGATCAAGCTGTACCATGATATTGTTGCCTTTTGCGTTTGCATATTCGCCCGTGTGGAGCTCGACGAAATCGGCCCCGGCTTTTCGGGCCGCTTTAATTTGGGTCTCGACCGGGTCCACGAAGAGGCTGACAAGAATATTTTTTTCGTGAAATCTGTTCGTGACATCCTTCAGTCTTGAGACTTCCGCTGCTGCGTCAAGCCCGCCTTCAGTTGTTAATTCCTGTCTGCGTTCAGGAACAAGGGTCACGAGATCAGGCACGACGTCGAGAGCGACGTCTATGATTTCATCGGTCGCGGCCATCTCAAGGTCGAGCTTGGTTTTCAGCGTCTTACGGAGAAGGTACACATCATCGTCTTGAATATGCCTGCGATCTTCACGGAGATGGCTGACAATTCCCGAGGCGCCCGCCAGCTCCGCGATGAGAGCCGCGGTCACCGGATCGGGCTGATTTTCGCCGCGAGCCTGTCGCAGCGTAGCGACGTGATCGATGTTTACGGATAATCTTTTCATGTCCCTATCATATCCTTCCGGGACAGCGTCCCTTTTTGACGTGAAATTTCATAACAGATGATTCCGGCTGCCGCCGATACATTTAATGAATCTATTTTTCCCAATTGCGGAATAGAAAAGGTTATATCTGACTTGTCGCGCAAAATCCTCCTGACACCGCTCCCTTCGTTTCCGATTATAACGGAGAGCGGAACACGTGCATCCATTTCAATAATTGAAAGCGGAGCTTTAACGGCGCTCGTCGCAATCCAGTAGCCCGATTTCTTCAGCTCCATGATTGTTTGATGCAGGTTCGTTTCACGGGCGATCTTAAGATGGAATGCGCTGCCGGCTGAGGCTTTAATTGCCGTTTCGTTCAGGGGTGCTTGCTGATCTTTTGATATGATAACTCCATCCACGTTAAAGAACGCTGCTGAACGTAGAATCGCTCCAAAGTTTTGCGGATCCTGCACGCGGTCAAGGACAAGCAGAAAAGGATACTCCTTATCAGACGCTGCATCAATCAGTGATTGGAGCGTCTCGTATTTTATTTTGCTTACAGTGGCGACGATTCCCTGCGCGGATTGGTCTCGAGATAAATTTGAAGTAAGCTCAGCGAATTGCTTTGAATCGACGCGGGCGATAGGAATGGATTGACGTTTTGCAAGGGCATAAATCTCGTTCAGACTTCCGCCATGCGCTGAATAGAGGACATAGATTTTCGAAATGTTCATCTCGCTTTTGAGAGCTTCAGCGACGGCGTTGCGGCCGATAATATTTTCTTCACTCATGGAAGAATCCTTACTCGAACTCTGCAAGCTTTCTCAGAAAGGCTGCCTCGTCAAGCTTAAACTCAAAAACCATCTTGTCGTTGATGAAGACCACCGGGACCTTTTCGCCGAATCTTTCAAATAAATCCGTATTTAGTTCGAGCGTAATTCTTTCAAGGAAAAATTTTTTCTCCTTCTTTAATTTTTCAAGAACCGACTCAGCATCTTCACATAGCTTACAGTTTTCCTTTTTGTACAAAAGTACCTTCATCACTTCTTTATTGCTCCGGATATGCGGGACAAATAAACAAATCCTCCCATTCCGATCAAAATCAACGGAATGGAGACCAGCTGCGCTTCACTTAAGCCGAAGAGAAGCCGCGGATTCAGTCTGATAAACTCTACGAGAAGCCTTTCGAGTCCCGCAAGAATGAGATAAAGCATGAAGATTTTACCGTCGGGTTTAATCGTCTTTCGAATTTTCCACAGAAAAAGAAATATTATCGTACATGCGAAAAACTCGTAAATCGGAGTCGGATGAAGAAGAGTATGATCCGGCACAATTCCACCGGGAAACTTGGCGGCAATATTCGGGAAATCTCTAAACGCCTCTGACGGCGGCAGAATGCCTCTGGCATAATCCACCCCCCACGGAAGGTGAGTCGGCATGCCATAATCTCCGTCGCCTGACAAATGACATCCGATCCTCGCTACTCCATATCCGAGAATCAACGCCGGTCCGAAAGCGTCCGCTACCGACAGGAACTTGTAGTGTTTCCTTCTGATGTCCCACGAAATAATCAATGCCGCGAGAATAAAACCTCCATACCATGTCAGCCCGCCTGGAGAAAAAGTCATCCCGATAGGATCGGCTAAGAAACTTCCCCAGTCTTCTATCAACGAAAGCAGCTTGGATCCGGCTATACCGAATATGACGGCGATAATCGTCAGCTCATTGGCAAAGTTCGGGCTGAGTCCCTTACGGGTAAATTCTTGCACGAGGACATAATTTGCTGCGAGAAAGCCGATTCCCATCATCAAGCCGAAACTATACACGTTAAAGGGACCGATCTTGAATAAGACCGGCGCCACCGTGTCGCTCAAAATCTTACTCAGCATATAAACTTTTCATCGAGATGACCACTCGCTCCGGTCGGTTGTTACATCGATGAATCTCCCTTCACGAGCCGTCCTGAGAATTTTTATTTTTTTGTGTATAGAAACTTTGAACTGATTGATCTGCTTGCTGCGCCGATCGACCAAAAGTGTATACACGCCCGGCTCGAGGTTCTCAATTTCGCATCTGCATATCGCGGGGCCTGCCGCTGGAAAGTCTTTGAGGGGAGTCCTTAGTCCGACGATTTTGAAAAATATCTTGTCGTCTTTTCGTTCGGTTTCCACCACCAGTTCATAGACAAAATTCTGAAATTCTTCCGACGTTCTGAAAAGAAAAACGGTGCCGGACCGCTTGGTCGTCGGATCGCTAAAATTTTCTATGAGAAGCCTGTACTCGGGCTGGTGATTGTTACGGTTTGTCTGCGGAAGTCTTTTTTTTGTCATTCTCTTTTTGAGCGAATAACGAAAAGTGAACGGTGAATAATGGAGGGAATAAGATTTTCACATTCAACATATCACTCTTCGCAGTCCACTGTTAAATATCGAAGTAGCTCATTTCTTCTTCTTTGAAAGACTGTACTATTTCGGCAGGGGTCTTTGCCGCTATCAACTTTTTTCTGAACTCATCTTTGTTCATCAACCGTGAAATTCTGCTCAGGAGTTTTATATGGGGGCCTACCATGTTGTCTCTTCCAATCAACAGAAATAACAACCTGACGGGTTCACCATCGAGCGATTGAAAGTCAACCGGCTCGCCGGTTACGGCAAAAGCCGCAACGATGTCCGTGACTGCGTCTGTTTTTCCGTGAGGAATTGCAAAACCCTTTCCAACCCCGGTCGACATGATTTTCTCGCGCTCAAAAATTGCCTCGCGGACTTTTTCCAAATCCTTAATTTTCTTTGAGCTCCTGAGCAAGTCTATCAATGCGTTGAGCACGTCATCTTTCGATTTGCCAGGCAATTTTGTAGATACAAACTCATCTTGAAGTATATCGCTGATTTTCATCTGTAAAATTTATTCCTTTCAATATTGATTGAGCGAACAATGAATAATTTACATGAGGGATGCCTTCGACAAAAAGCAAAAAGTCGCCGTCACTCGTTGTGCATTGTTCGCCTTCAATTATTCGCTCGTTCGGATTTGCCGCCAGCCCAGTCAGAGAGCCATTCGACAATTTTCGACTCGAAACGGTCTACTGCAGACTGTGCCATCTCCTTGTTTTCCGACTCGGCGTTAATGTGAAATAAGGCTCGTTCCTTGTCGGGGAGCAAATGAACCCACGTGCCGTCGTCATAATGGACTTTGATTCCGTCGACAGTTTCACGTTTTTCATGTTTCGTGAATTCTATGAGCTTCCTCATTATGGTTCCCTTTTCACTCCACGGGCAGTCGAGATTTTTTTTCACCATGTGAAGCCGCGGGACAACCTGTTCCAGTTCGGACAGTGTTATCCCTGTCTTTGCCGTCATCTCCAGAATTTTTGCAACGGAAAACATTGCGTCGCTTGCGAACAAGAATTGAGGAAAAATAAAGCCGCCTTTTGTGCCGCCGACAAAGTCATAGGTGCCTTCATAAGCGGCATTCATTAACGCCTGGTGGGTTGCCTTTGTTCTGGTTACGTTAAGCCCGTGTTCGGCAGCGACGAGATCGATTTCCCTCGAGGCGGAAAAGGGAACGGCGATTCGCTTCAGCTGAGGTTCGGCTAACGCAAATAGTTTAGTGACCAGGGAAAGAAGTCTATCTTCATCCACGAATTTGCCGAGTTCGTTAATCACGAAAATTTTTTCCGCTCCCGCATCGAACATGAATCCGAAATTGTAATTGAGCGACTTGACGATCCCGCTCAATTGGTTCAGATCATTTTCCAATTGCCTGGGAGTTTTTGTAAGCTGCTTAGGATCGAGATAGGCATTCAGTGCCACCACTCTTGTGCTCAGCGAGCCAACTATCATCGGGAATAGTGTCGAAGCGACTCCGTGCGAGTAGTCGATGACTATGTTGAACTTCTGGGATCTTATGGCATCAATATCCAGCGATCTGATGAAATCCTGGCGGTAACTTTCATTTGTCCTTTCAGGAAAAAAAATGTCGCCGACCTCGTCGTGAGGTGCTCTCGCGAATTCCTCTCCGAAAAAAAGTCTTTCGACCGCGCGCACTTTGCTGGTCGACAAATCTCTCCCATCCGAATCAAGGAAAATTATGTCTGTCAGGTCAGGATCGAACGGGCTTTTCCTGACGTGGATGCCGCCAGCCGCCTTTCCGCTGCGAAGCTCGTGACGAACAATCGGTATCGGCGTACTCCTCAGATCGTAGATGTTTGTGCCGGCCGACATCAACCCGACAATCAGCGATCGATTGATCATTCTGCTGATGGTGTGAGAGTCCCTGCTGCATACGACGTACTTCCCGCCGCCAAGAAGGGAACCGAATGCCGCACCGAGTTTCGCAGCAAACTCAGGATTCATCTCGATGTTCGATGTGCCGGTCACGCGCGCGTCCGTAAAAATCGCAGATAACCACTTATCCTCCCAGATTAAACTCCGGGAGAGAGTCGCACCGGCGTCGACGACTTTCTTCGGCCAAAGTTTTACGTTGGGTTTTATGTTTGCTTTCTTCCCGATTATACAGTCGTCGCTTATGAAAACATTTTCTTCAATTTCAACCTGTTCGCCGATGATGGTCCCGCTTGCTATTACGTCGCCCGCTATTTTGGATCGGGCACCGACCAATACATTATCCCAGAGAATACTGCGACTGATATTTGAATATGAATCGACCGTACAATTATTTCCGATGATGGTGTCCTCAAGCTCTACTTCTTCGCCGATGGTCACGTTGTCGCCGATAACCACTGTGCCGCGCACGTTAAGGCTCTGCGGGAGCTGAAACTCTTCAGGTGCAATCACCCTCGCTCCGTTGAAGTCGAATCTTTTTCCGCCGCAGCTCACGTGGACCTTTTGCTCAAGGCAATCCAATTGGGCTTCGATGTATTCGTTGAGGTTTCCTATGTCCCTCCAATAACCTTCTGCGGCATATCCATATAGCGGCATCCTTTGTTTGAGCATCGACGGAAAGAGTTCTTTGCTGAAATCATAGTCTTCATGGTATGGAACCATTTCCAATACTTCCGGTTCGATGACGTAAATTCCTGTGTTAACCGTGTCGCTGAATACCTCGCCCCAGGTTGGCTTCTCAAGAAATCTTACGATCTTTCCGCTCTCATCGGTAATCACAAGTCCGAACTGTAAGGGATCATTTACGCGAGTGAGAACAAGCGTCGCCTTGGACCTCTTTGACTCATGAAACTCTATTGCTCTCGTCAAATCAAAATCGGTCAGTACGTCGCCGCTTATGACCAGAACGCGGGAGCCCTTTATGAGTTCATATGCGTTGCGTACGCTTCCTGCCGTGCCATAGTCCGCCTCTGCCTTGACATATTGTATTGAAGCTCCGTACTGGCTGCCGTCTTGCAGGAAATTCTTAATTACGTTGGGATAATAGAAAATAAGGACCACTATGTCGCGGATGCCGTGATTTACGAGGAGACGGACGATATGCTCGATCATCGGTCTGTTCATGATCGGGACCATAGGTTTCGGAATTCTGCAAGTAAGAGGACGAAGTCGCGTACCAAATCCCCCGGCCATAATCACGGCCTTCAGCATCAATTGCTCCTTGGTTAAAAAAATCGCTGAAAATATAAACCTCATAGGGGGGAAAATCAAGGAGACGGAGAGGATGCATGTGCCGTAAGTTTGAGTCTTTCAGAAACTTGCGGAGAGTTTGCCGAGAATCTCCGGGAAAATTCATGGTGCACAAAATTTGGAAAATCGTGGCACGATTACTATCTTAAGAAAGCCTTTAACTCCATCCGGCGAGGTGGATAAGGACCTGTCAGCAGATACAACCTTACCCATAAAGGCTCTTTTGCATCAGTAGTTTGTTCAACTCAATCAGGAGTACGCATGAGAGTCAAATCTAAGATCGCGGACGTGCAGCAAATGGGCCGGTCCATCACGCGGCTCGCGCACGAAATAATCGAACACAACAAGGGAGCGGCAAACTTGTGCGTCATCGGCATAAAGACGCGCGGCGATTTTCTTGCCAAAAGAATTGCCGACAAAATCTCGGAAATAGAGAAAGTCAAGGTGCCTCTTGGAACGCTTGACATTACACTCTACCGGGATGACGTCCGGCAAAAGTTGAAACTTCCGGAGCTGAAAAGGACGGAAGTCCACTTCGACATAACCGACAAAAACGTCATTCTGGTGGACGATGTTCTGTTTACAGGAAGAACAATTCGGTCCGCGCTCGATGCACTAATCGATATCGGAAGGCCGACCACGATACAGCTTGCCGTTCTTGTGGATCGCGGTCACAGGGAATTGCCGATCAGCGCGGATTATGTCGGGAAAAATCAACCCACGGCGATCAAAGAGTCTATAGTGGTCCACCTTTCGGAAATCGACGGAACCGACGAAATACTACTGACGGAGGATGAAGATGGCACAGGGAATTAAAAACCTGCTGGGACTGCGGGATCTCTCACGGGAAGAGATATTGGAGATACTCGATACTGCCCGGAGTTTTCGAGAGGTACTGGAGAGGCCGATAAAAAAGGTTCCAACTTTGCAGGGAACAACGGTCGTGAATTTGTTTTTTGAAAGTTCCACACGGACGAGGATTTCATTTGAGCTTGCGGAACGGAGGTTGAGCGCAGATGTCGTTAACTTCGCAGCAAGCGGCAGCAGCGTCTCCAAAGGCGAAACGTTGAAGGACACCGCAAGGAACATCGAAGCGATGAAAACAGACGTGGTTGTAGTCAGGCATTCATCGACCGGTGCCCCTCACTTTCTCTCGCGTCTATTGAAATCTCCGGTCATCAATGCCGGAGACGGAATCAACGAACATCCTACTCAAGGGCTTCTTGACATGTTCACCATGCTGGAAAAATTCGGAGACTTGAAGGGGCTCCGTGTCTGCATCGTAGGCGACATCCAGCACAGCAGAGTGGCGCGGTCAAATATTTTCGGTTTGACAAAATTGGGAGCGGAAGTCGCGGTGTGCGGACCCAAAACGCTCATCCCGAACTATCTGGAGCAATTTTGCGTGAAGACCTTCTATGATATCGATGAAGCAATAGCCTGGGCAGACGTCTTGAATGTTTTGAGGATCCAGCTTGAAAGAGAAGCCGGCGGAGATTTTCCTTCCATCAGAGAGTACAGACTATACTGGGGGATTAACCGCGCGAGATTGGAGAGGGCAAAAAAGTCGGTCGTGGTAATGCACCCCGGCCCGATCAACCGCGGGGTTGAACTCGATGCGGACGTTGCCGATGGAAAAGCATCCTTGATTCTCGATCAGGTGACAAACGGAGTGGCCGTGAGAATGGCAGTTTTATATTTAACCGGAGTCAGAAGCTCATGAAAATTTTCCTTAGAAATGCGAGGGTCGTCGATCCGTCAGGCAAGCATGACGGCATGTTCGACATATTCATTGTCGATGGATTCATACAGGAGATCGGAGGTTCGCTTGGGGGAAACCCTGTGAACCACGAGATAAATCTGCGAGGCAAATTTGTCGTACCGGGATTGTTTGACATGCATACCCATCTGAGAGAACCGGGACAGGAATATAAAGAGGACATTTCATCGGGAATAGCGGCAGCAGCGAACGGAGGCTTCACCGGAATAGCCGCGATGCCGAACACGGATCCGGTTGTGGATTCTGCGGAAGTCGTTAAATATGTTCATGACCGTGCGCAGCAGTCGGGCTTAGTGACGGTCTATCAAATTGCCGCTATCACGGAAGCAAGAAAAGGCGAACGTCTGTCGGAAATGAAGGACCTCGCTGAGGCAGGTGCGATTGCGTTCAGTGATGATGGTTCGGCGGTAACGAATTCACATTTGATGAGACTGGCACTTGAATACTCTTCAATGTTGAACAAACCTATCATCCAGCATTGCGAAGATCATGATCTTACGAAATCCGGTTCCACAAATGAGAGTCCCGAAACGATCAAATACGGGTTGAAGACCCAGCATCGCGTTTCCGAGGAATTGATTCTAAGCCGCGATATAAAGTTGCTCGGAGCATTCAGCGGGAGATATCACGCTACCCATATATCGACGGCAGAGTCAACAGCTTGTATATCCGATGCAAAAAAGCGCGGTCTGTCCGTGACCTGCGATGTCACTCCTCACCATCTTTTCTTGGACGATAGCTTGTTGTCCACATACGATTCGGATTATAAGGTAAATCCGCCGCTTCGGACCAAGAAAGACAACGAGGCGCTGATCGCCGCATTGAAAGATGGAACGATCGATGCGATCGCAAGCGATCATGCGCCTCATGCGATACATGAAAAAGAAGTGGAGTTCGACGCAGCTCCATTCGGAATGATCGGACTTGAGACGACTGTCGGAGCCGTGATGACGAGACTTTATCATGAGAGAGTTTTATCCTTGCGGCAGATTGTCGATTTACTGTCGGTAAATCCGCGGAAAATACTCGGGCTGCAAGTTCCCACGTTTGAACTTGGTGCCAAAGCGGATATTTCAATAATCGATCCGGATTGTGAATGGGTGGTGAACCCCGAAGAATTCAAATCGAAAAGCAGAAACACGGGATTCAAAGGATGGAAATTCAAAGGAAGCGCAGTTGGAATCATAAACGGAGATAAGTTCTATTTTTCCGAAAGGCTGAAGTAGAATCGGACGGCCCAAAGAGTCAGCGGCCGAAATTTGTCTTTTTAGCGACCGCCTTGTGGAGCATTTGAATATATTTTTTCTTTGGGATTTCAATTGCGCCGAACGTTTCCAGATGAGGAGTGGCGTATTGAGTGTCGAGGAGACTGAAACCATTTTCCGAAAGATGCGTGATTAGGAAGGCCAGCGCAACCTTTGAAGCTCCGCTCTTCAGACTGAACATAGATTCGCCGAAGAACGCCGTCCCGAGTGCGACTCCGTAAAGTCCACCCGCTATCTCGCTGCCATCGATACTCTCAATGCTGTGCGCGAAACCGAGCCGGTGCAGCTCCATGTAGCTTTCAATTATTTCATCGCTGATCCATGTTTCCTCCCGGTTGGCGCAGCCTTTAATCACCGATTCGAAATTTGTGTCGATGCCAATTTTGAAGATCTGCTTGTTGATCAGTTGCTTTGTCGACCGAGGTATGTTGAAATTCTCGAGTGGTATGATAGTGCGTGGGTCGGGCGAGTACCATGATATTTTCCCGTCGTCGTCCGCCATTGGAAAATATCCCATCGAATACGCACCGAGCAAAATGTTCGGGGAGATCATGCGACATATTTTAGGCTTAAAAACGTCGAAAAGCAAAATCAGCAGCCCCTTATAATTGTGAGTGGCCCCGGAAGGAGTTCTTTGTAGATCACCGTATTGCGTACCTTGCTTCTTTTGTAAAGCATGGATATATTTTTGATGTAATTTTTAAAATGCCAAATAGAAAAGAAAAGTTGCTTATCAGAAAATTTTTAAAGCAAAGTTTCCCGGTCACACAGAGTTTATGAAAAGTGTTCCAGCGGTTAGAGGAACACTTTTTTTTTGTCCCTAATAGTTCTAACGGAGCTTTTTTGTCGATGAAGCTTCACGAATTGGTCAAGAGAATTGGTGATGATCTTCCGATTGAATTGGTGTCAGATCAGGACAATGTCGGATTGATAGTAGGAAATTATGATGATGAATGTGAGAGGATGACGTTAGCTTACGAATTGAACTGCGGCGTTCTTGATGAAGCGTTGAAGAGTCATTCTAACTTGGTGGTGACATATCACACTCCTCTTTTCCGGCCTAAAAGCTCTTTCACTTCGTCCGTTTCGAAACCTGACCCACTTTTTGAGGCTGCGCGCAAAAGTATAAACGTGTTTGCAATTCATTCGGCGCTCGACGTGATTAAAGAAGGTTTGAATTTCGACCTAGCGGCTCGACTCGGTTTGAACAAGATCAAGTTTCTATCGCCAATGAAGAGCATGCTTTTCAAGATTGTCGTATTTGTGCCGGCATCTCATTCGGACAAAGTGAGGGAAGCAATGGCGAAAGCAGGCGCAGGGAGAATTGGGAATTATTATGATTGCTCATTCGTAGCAGAGGGGAAAGGAAGTTTTGTCCCGACAGCAGATGCCTTGCCGTATGTCGGACAAACAGGCAGGTTTGAGCGGGTCGATGAGCATCGGCTTGAGATGATTGTGGAGAAATCTCTCGTTGGGCCGGCGGTGAACGAAATGCTGAAGGTGCATCCGTATGAAGAGCCGGCCTACGACATCTATCCACTTATGAATAATTCCGCGGAGTATGGATTCGGGGCGATCGGTGAACTCGATGAACCTGTACCCCTAAGGGGATTCCTTTCCCATGTTAAGAAAATAATTGGAACCGACTTTATAAAAGTGTCCCATTCCCCGGATGTAAATGTAAAGAAGGTCGCTGTATCTGTTGGTTCAGGCGTTTCATTTTATAAAGAAGCTGTGCATTGTGGTGCGGACATTTTTGTTACCGGAGACGTTAAGCACCATGATTTTCGAGAAGCGCAAAGTCATGGTCCTGTTTTGGCGGACGCGACGCATCAAGGCACTGAAAGGTTTTTACCTGATGTGATGTTCAAGGTCTTGAAAAAAACGTTTTCCGATTCAGTGGCGATTGAGATAAGCGAGTTCAAAACAATAAATGCAATTACAATTTAAAGTATCCAGGAGATCAAAGTGGCTGTCAAGGATAAACTGAAAGCGTTGTTTCAACTTCAGCAAGTCGATTTGAAATTAGACGGATTATTAGAAGAGCGCGGAGATTTACCGGCTGAAGTGGACGAACTTGAGAAGAAGATCACGGATTTGAAGACGCAGATTAAGGAGAACGATGAATTTTTAAGGAAGGCTGTCGTCAGAAAAAAAGAAATTGAAAAAGAGCTCGATGAACTTAGAAAAAGGATTGACAAATATACCGACATGCGCGTTAAGGTGAAAACTAACCGCGAGTACGATGCACTGAGCAAACAGATCGACAATTCCAAGGAAAAGGTTCAGGGGCTTCATAAAGAACTTGAAGATATACAGTCGAAAGAAACCACGTCGAGCCGGGACGTTGAAAAGCTAAAAAAGGAGTACGAAGGCGAGGAAGAAGCGTATTCTTCGAAGAAAGTTGAGCTTGAAGAGCTTGTATCCCTGACTCATGATGAAGAAAAGCGTTATATTAAAGAGCGAGAAAAGCATGTACAGAAAATCGATCGCCAGAGCTTTGCCCGTTATGAGATGATAAGGAAGGCTACGAAAGGAAAGGCGATTGTGCCGGTGGTGCGCAGGAACGCATGCGGAGGATGCTACAATGTTCTTCCGCCGCAGAGACTTCTTGACCTGCGCCAGATGGAGAGAATATTTACCTGCGACCATTGCGGGAGAATTCTTGTCCCCAACGAAATTGTTGAGGAAACTGCCCGTGAGTTATGAAGCTGATCGCGAACATCGACGGTGCCTCGTTTGGCAATCCGGGAGCCAGCGGCCTCGGCATAGTGCTGTATAATGCAGACGGGAAAGTTGTAAAAGAACACTGGGAAAATATCGGGTGCGGGACAAACAATCGGGCGGAATACATGGCGCTGCTGAAAAGCATAGACCTTGCGGAGGAACTTGGCGCCGACGAACTTGAAGTGAGATCCGACAGCCTTCTAGTAGTCTCCCAAGTGAACGGGTTGTATAAGATCAAGAACTCGACCATAAAAATTCTTGCGAAACAGGTTTATGACAAGATAAAAGCCGCTAAGATGAAATTTAAAATAATACATATTCCAAGGGAGTTAAATAAAGCTGCGGATAAGTTGTCGAAGAAGGGAGCGAGCTTTGTTAAGGAGTGAGCCAGGCAGCCGTTCAGGGCTCTGCTTTTGCGGAGTCGTGAGAGGAAAGTCCGAACTCCACATGGCAGCAGGCTCCGGTGCTTTTTCGCCCGAGGCGAAGGTGCATCGGAGGCGGGGCGACCCGACGGAAAGTGCCACAGAAAATATACCGCCCCGGTTCGATTCGTCGAATCGGAGCAAGGGTGAAAAGGCAGGGCAAGAGCCTACCGTCCTCGATGGTGACATCGTGGTGCACGGCAAACCCCCTGCGGAGCAAGACCAAGTAAGGGAGGAGCGCTCTCGGGCCACGAGGCGGCCAGCCTCGTCAGACTCTCGGGTAGGTCGCTTAGATAAATGGCTGCCTCCCTTCCGCCTCGGCGGAGGGAAGACAGAATTCGGCTTATCGGCTCACTCCAATTGTTTTGGCAATACAGATCATCTCGGAAGCAAGTCGCACTTCGGCACTACTGAAAGGCTCATGGTACAATGATTTACAAGTGGAAATTGTCCGAGCAGGGAAACCATGAGCTGATCAGCGGCCTTGCGGCACAGCTGAAAGTGAAAGAGGTCGTGGCGCGGCTTCTCGTACAGCGAGGGTTCGATTCACCCGACAAGATAAAATCTTTTTTCTATTCGAGTCTTCAGGACCAACATGACCCGTTTCTCATGGACGGGATGGATGCAGCAGTCAAGCGTGTGTTTAAAGCATTAGAACGAGATGAAAAAATTCTGATATACGGTGATTACGATGTTGACGGAACGACGGGTGCCGCATTGCTCTACATGTTTTTCAGGAATTTAGGAGCCGACGTAGAGTATTATCTGCCTGATCGGCTGAAAGAAGGTTACGGCATCAGTACGACGGGCATCGAGTTTGCAGAAAAGAACGGTTTCACCCTGTTGATCAGTGTCGATTGCGGGGTTTCTTCAAGCAGAGAAATTGCTCTGGCATTGTCTAAGGGAATCGAAGCGATCGTTTGCGACCACCATGAAGTTGAACTATGCCCCGAGGCGGTTGCTGTCCTTGATCCTATCAAACCGGGCTGCGGCTATCCGTTTAAATTTCTATCGGGATGCGGCGTTGCCTACAAATTTGCAAAAGGCGTCTCCACTAAGCTCGACAAACCCCAGCTTCCAGATGAGTATATCGACCTTGTCGCAATTGCGGCGGCAGCCGATGTCGTCCCCTTGACAGGAGAGAATAGAGTATTCGTCCGGTCTGGATTCGACGCCGTCGCGCGCCGTCCTCGTGCGGGAATCAAAGCGCTCTTTCAAAGCTCGCATATCGATCATACGAAATTGACAACGGGTCAGGTCTCGTTCATCATCGCGCCGAGAATAAATGCCGTCGGAAGACTCGGGGATGCAAAAAGAGCGGTGGAGTTGCTGGTGACCGACGATGAAGATGTCGCTGAGAAGTTTGCTCAAATTCTCGAGAAAGAAAATTTGCACCGGAAAATGCTCGACGAGCGTACCTTCAATGAAGCGAGAGATATGGCGTCCACGATGTTGTCGAGCAATTCCCTCGTTCTTCACAAGGACTCCTGGCACGCGGGAGTTCTCGGGATCGTAGCGTCGAGAGTTGTTGAAGCGTTTTATAAACCGACCATCATGCTTACGACTGTTGACGGAGTTGTTCGCGGCAGCGCGAGGAGCGTAGTCGGATATGACATTTTTGCTGCAATACGTGAGTGCTCAGATCTGCTTTTTCAATTTGGCGGTCATAAGTTTGCTGCAGGTCTCGCACTCGGTCCCGGGAATTTGCAGAGGTTTCAAGAAATGTTTGAGCGGGTGGTCGCAAGAACCATCACCGAGGAGATGAAAACTCCTGTTCTAGCCATCGACGCAGATCTCGAATTGACGGAGTTGAACGACAGCCTCGTGGAGATTTTGAAGATGTTCGAACCCTTCGGGCCACACAACACGAAGCCGGTTTTTAGAACGTTCGGCGTACATCTATCCGACGCTCGAATTGTGGGGAGTTCTCATCTTAAGATGAAATTGAAGGCGGGCGGGGTTACTTTCGATGCCATAAAATTCAGAAATGGAGAGATTACCGTAAAACCCGGCAGCAAATTGGATGTGGTCTACTCGGTAGATGAAAATCATTACGCCGGCAGTGTATATTATCAATTGCATGTAAAAGATTATAAGAATTCAGAGAAAAGTTTTGGAGGTTGATTTATGTCTGGTCACAATAAGTGGGCAAAAATTAAGCACAAGAAAGCAGGCACCGATGCCGCACGCGGCCGGCTGTTCAGCCGCATCATCAAGGAAATCACAATTGCGGCAAGAAACGGGGGCGGCGACGTAAACAGCAATCCCCGTTTGCGCCTCGCGGTTCAGACTGCCAAGGATTCGAATATGCCCGCCGATAACATCAAGCGGGCGATACAACGCGGTACGGGTGAGCTTCCAGGAACTGTCTACGAAGAGATCACTTATGAAGGATATGGACCGGCCGGCGTCGCGCTGATGATCGAGCTTGTTACCGACAATAAGAATCGGACTGTGGCTGAACTCCGTCATATTCTGGACCGCAACAACGGGAAACTTGCAGAAGCCGGATCGGTGGCGTGGATGTTCCAGAAGAAGGGAAGCATCGAAGTCCCGAAATCCGGGGTCAAGGAGGATGATCTTCTCGGAATTATTCTTGATGCCGGCGCCGATGACATGAAGTCTGAAGAAGACTATTATGATGTCACGACATCCTCGGAAGCTTTCGATGCGGTTAAGAAGGCGATTGAGGATAAAAAGATTCCGATCAACAACGCTGCTCTGCAGATGCTGCCGCAGAACACTGTCCGGGTCGAGGGAAAGGAGGCCGAGCAGGTTCTGAAATTGTTGGAAGCTTTAGAAGAACATGACGACGTCCAAAACGTTTACGCAAACTTCGATATCGACGACAGCGTCATGGCACAGCTCAATCAATCCGCCTGAGGCGGAGAGGTGGTCATCCTCGGCATAGATCCCGGTTCCCGCAAGACAGGTTATGCGGTTCTGAATGCTGAAAAGAACAGGAGTGAGGTTCTTGAATATGGAACAATCACGCTGACGGACCTGAAATTAATGACGGATAAACTTGTAAGGCTCTTTGAGGAGCTTGGGGAACTGTTTGTTAAGTATGGGATTCAATCGGTCGCTGTCGAAGCGGGTTTCTATGGAAAGAATGCGCAGAGCGCATATAAACTTGGATACGCACGAAGCGCCGCGGTGTTGGCTGCGGCGCTGAAAAGAGTGGAAGTCGTGGAATATTCTCCGCGGAAAATCAAACAGGCCGTCACGGGAAACGGCAATGCTTCTAAGAAGCAAGTGAAATACATGGTGAGAAATCTCCTTCACATCGATAATAAGGAAAGAATCGGAGAAGATGAGGCAGATGCATGTGCCGCCGCTATTTGCCACTCGCAAAACCATGGCCGGGGAACCAGGAATTATAAGAGCTGGAAGGAATTTGTCGTAAGAAATAAACATCTCGTCATTCACGAAAGTCTGGGAGAAAGACTGGCGTGATTTATCGAATAACCGGGCGTCTTGCGGCGAAGAATCCGACAATGCTGGTCGTCGAGGTAAACGGACTGTCGTATGAAGTCAATGTGCCTTTGTCCACCTACGAACGAGTCGGCAGGGAAAGCAGCGAAGTCTCACTGTACACAATTCTAGTCGTTCGGGAGGACGACCTCCAATTGTATGGGTTTGCCACCGAGGACGAGAGGAAGTTGTTCAAACTCTTGACAAGCGTCAGCGGTATCGGTCCGCGTACCGCACTGAGTCTCCTCTCTTCCGCGAATGTGGGCGACATATTTGGGTTCATTGCCAACTCCAATCTGCAAGCGCTGACGTCAATCCCGGGAATTGGAAAGAAGACGGCCGAGAGGGTCGTGCTTGAGCTTCGTGACAAAGTTTTGAAGCTGGATGTAGGCGTATTACATGAAGCACTTGAAGGCAAAGAGGAAATTCGATCCGAAGCTGTGGACGCCTTGCTGGCGCTTGGTTATTCGCGAATACAAAGCGAGAAAGCTGTCAGAGAAGCTCTGAAGAATGATTCGTCAGCAGCCAACTCAGTCGAGGAACTGGTGAGGTCGGCGCTGAAAGAAGTGAAGTAGGCTGAACTTCACCATCCCACTGTTATTCCTGTAATAATTCCTGCTGAGATGGGCTGCGTCATTGCACCTGCTTGGTCGAAGTTCACTTCCTTTCTCAAGCTGTACATCGCAAGAACGCTCACATCAAACCCAACCCTGAAATCTCCAACCTGGTACGCATTGAAAATGATTCCTGCTTCCGCCGGTATGAACGGAACCACTAACCGCTGGGCGGAGTAAATTGTATCAGGTGGAACGGGGTAAGTCGCCCATTGAGAATAGTCATAACTCTTACCCTCATGCTTAAAGTATGCCACGCCGAACCCGGCGGAAACATACGGCCGGAAGATCCCTGAGTCAATTGGTGAAAAACTGAGTTTCAAGTATGAGCCGTATGATTCAGTGAGAAAAGAGTTCATAGGTATTGACGATTCCACAGACTGAAACAATACCGCTTGGGCGATGCTTGCAGTCGCTTTTGTGTAGGAAAAGGAAATTGAAGCATCGAAATGCTCACCCAATTTTCTTGTCAGGTCGATGCCTATGAAAGTGTTAAAAGAATAATTATGAACCCAGCTGCCTTCATTAATTTTTATCTGTCCTTGAAACAGGAGTGGCGAAGCATGAACGTTGACCGACCAATCAGGTCCAGTCTCCTGGGCTTCAGACTCTAATGATGGAACGGCAATTATCAGCACTGCATATAACATAAACGTCTTCATAACCCATCTCCCAAAAGACTAAATTAGAGAAACATTCGTACCATTACACTAAAATTATATCCACAGGAAACGGGCAAATCAAGGGCCGATTACCTTTGAAAAATTTTAGCAGGCTCATTATATTTTTGAATGAGAGCCACGCGGGCTGAAGTCGACCTTTCAGCGATTCGATACAACATAAAACAGGTTGTCCGGAAAGTTGGGAATGTGCGTGTTCTTGGGGTGATGAAAGCAAACGCCTACGGACATGGGATTGTCGAGGCTTCTAAAGCTGCACTGGAGTCGGGCGCAAGCTACCTTGGCGTCGCGCTGGCGGAAGAGGGCATTGAACTGCGACGGCACACCGGCGCACCCATACTGGTTTTCTCACCGCCGTTTGATGAATCGTTTGAGGATTATGTCGGGTTTGATCTGGAAGCGACCATAACTTCCGTAGACTCTGCTCGGGCATTGAATTCCGTATCGAAGGTGGCGGGAAAAAAAACAAAAGTGCAGATTAAGATCGATACCGGAATGGGACGGATCGGTTTTTTCCCGGAAGTTGCCGTCGAAGCGATCAGAGCGATTGCCGATCTCGATTCGCTTTCCATCGCCGGCATTTATTCGCATTTTGCCACTTCCGACGAATCGAACAAAGAATTCGCGCGGCATCAGTTGTCGGCCTTTAAGAATATCGTTACTGCGGCCAAAGATATCGGCCTGGATTGCATTTTCCACATTGCCAATAGCGGCGCTATCATGGATATCCCGGGCAGCTACTTTGATATGGTCAGGCCCGGCATAATGACATATGGTTATTATCCGTCTCTTGAAACTTCCGAGTCCATCGACATAAAGCCCGCACTGTCCCTGAAGTCAAACGTGGTACAGATAAAAACTTTCAAGGGGGGAATGAGCGTAAGTTATGGAAGAAAATATTTCACGAAGGGGCCGACACGCATCGCGGTAGTGCCGATAGGCTACGGAGACGGATTCACGAGACTATTGTCGGGAAAAGCATCGGTCCTCATAAATGGGAAGATGTATCGGATAGTCGGGACCATCACCATGGATCACTTGATGGTCGATTTGGAGAACGATCCGAAAGTACAGGTCGGAGACGGAGTAACTTTGATAGGAAAGGACTGCGGTCTGGGAATTTCCGCATGGGATATTGCGTCGAAATTGGGAACTATTCCTTATGAGGTATTGTGTATGATTAATAATCGTGTGCCACGATTGTACCATAATGAATCAAACATGGACTGAAGAGGAACATGAAAGTCTTTGCACTGATAATGGCCGGAGGCATTGGGTCGCGAATTTGGCCGAAAAGCAGGGAAGCGACGCCTAAACAATTCCAAAACATCTTCGGAAGTCGAACATTATACCAGCGCGCATATGATAGAATTTCCAAGATCGTGCCGCCGCAGAATATTTTTGTGGTCACGAATCAAATTCATTGCTCGGTGGCCGCGGAACAAATTACCGAGATTCCGAAACGAAATATTATCGGAGAGCCGGTCGGGCGCAGCACCGCTCCCTGCATAGCTGCAGCCGCGTCTGCGATTTCATCCATAACCGATAATGCGGTCATGGTCGTCCTTCCTTCCGATCATTTGATCTCTCAAGAAGAAAATTATATAAACCAGATGAAGGAAGCGATTCGTCTGGCTGAAAAACATCGGGCACTTGTCACGATAGGAATAAGGCCGACATATCCTGAAACCGGTTATGGTTATATTCAGTTCAATAAAAACGAAGAGAACAGCGACATTACGGTGCATGGGGGGCACAGGGTAATCGCATTCAAAGAAAAGCCTGACAGTGCCACGGCGGTAAAATTTCTTGAAAGCGGCGACTACCTATGGAACAGCGGAATGTTCATCTGGCGTATCGACGTGATCCTAGAGGAGCTGAAAAAGAACCTGGAACATTTTTCTGATTTCGACCCTCAGATGAAGGAGAGTTATGGGCAAGCCAGTTTTGCAGCCGTTGTAAACGATTTTTATTCGCGTGTTAAATCAATCTCAATCGACTATGCTGTCATGGAAAAATCCGATAACGTTCTGACGATCCCGAGTAATTTCTCATGGAGCGACGTCGGATCATGGGATGAAATCTACAGGTTGAGCGACGTGGACAGCAGCGGTAATGCATTCAAAGGAAATGTTGTAAGTGTTCGAAGCAGAAACAATCTTGTCTGGGCTGATGATAAGGTCGTAACGATCGTCGAGGCGGAAGATTTAGTTGTCGTGGAGACTAAGGATTCGATTCTGATATGTAAAAAAGGGAAGTCGCAGAGTGTAAAGGACGTCGTCGATATATTGAGAAAGCAAGGGAGGCAGGATCTGCTGTGACTAGGGCAGTTAACTGTGTCGTGCTCATGTCAGTACTATATTTTGTCGGCTGCTCTGCGGCGGCACGCTTTACGAATACTGGAAAAGAAAACGGTACATCGACCGAAAACATTTCGAAATCCACGTCTACTTCGATCGCGCCAGGGAAAGCGCTGCTGACCGTCGAAGGGGTGGCATCTTTCTATTCTTATGGTTTCGATAAGAAGAAGACCGCAAGCGGAGAAATTTTTGACAAAGATGGGTTGACTGCTGCTCACCGTGAATTCCCTTTTGGAACAATTCTACGTGTGACTAATTTGACCAATGGGAAGGATGTCACGGTTACAGTCAACGATCGGGGGCCCTTTGACAAATCGAGAATCATCGATCTATCCGAAGGGGCGGCGAGGGAAATTGGGATGATACAAGATGGCACAACGAAAGTGAAGATTGAAGTTTTGAAGTGGGGACAAAGCCCGAAATGATATTCGATTAAGAATTGACCGATCCGTCTCCCAAAAATCGTTTCAGCGGTTATCTAAACATTTTTGCTGCCGCTTCGCTATGGGGTTCTTCAGCAACTGTGGCGAAGTCTTTGTTTCAACAAAACATCTCGCCGCTTCTCGTAGTAGAATCGAGAGTCATAATAGCGGCAATAGTCCTTACTTTTGTTCTTCTTTGTACTCGCCCGCAATTGCTGAAAGTGAAATCTGCAGATCTTAATGACTTTGCACTTCTTGGAATAATTGGTGTCGCAGGCTCTAACTACACATATTATGCTGCGATAAAGGAGACGAGCGTTGCGGCTGCAATTCTGATGCAATATACAGCTCCGGTTCTGGTAGCGCTTTATGCGGTTGTGACCAAGCATGAGAAAATCAGCGGAATCAAAACGGCGGCAATCATCCTCTCATTCACCGGCTGTGCCATCATGCTCGGTCTAATAAGGCATGATGTGAGAATAACTGTCCTCGGAATTTGTTTCGGCATCCTGTCGGCATTCTGTTTTGCATTTTTCAACATATATGCAAAAATTGCGAACAAACATTATTCAGTTTGGACTGTGTTGACCTACACCGTGATCAGCGCGAGCGTGTTCTGGATTGTCCTGGATGTCTTTGCCAATCCCGGAATACGAATTCCCGGCGTGAACATGGCCATGACGTTGATTGCGTTCTCTTTTGTATCAGCACTTCTTCCTTATATTTTTTATTTCAGAGGTTTGAGACGGCTCAGACCTTCGACCGCAATTATCGTTTCTACATTGGAGCCGGTGATCGCAATCGGGACGGCGTTTGCCTTTCTAGGGGAGAGCCTCCATTGGATGCAGATTGCCGGGGGAGTTCTGGTGGTGGCTGCAGTTATATTGTTGGAGGCATACAAAGAGTGAGGACGCAGCGGCGTATCGACAGGCTTTCCATGGCGCTGAAACATACTCAACCCGATCTGACCATAGTGCTTGAGAACATCCATGACCCGCATAATGTGAGCGCGATCATGAGGACATGTGATGCCGTCGGAATCAGACGTGTAAATCTTCTCTATACTGAAGAGAAATTTCCAAAGATCGGGAAAAAGAGTTCGGCGAGCGCCCACAAATGGGTTGAAAACCAGAAGTTCAGGTCGGTCCAGGATTGCTATGGCTACCTAAAAGGGAATGGCTTTCTTGTAGCAGCGAGCGTCGTGGATATCGGACCCAGGCTTGCACGCTCCGGGTCAGGCTCGATCTCTCTTTATGAACTGGATTTGCGAAAACAAATCGCTTTAGTTTTCGGCAATGAGCACCGTGGAGTATCAGAGGAAGCGGCTTCATCCGCTGACATTCGCTTTCAAGTACCGATGTTCGGAATGGTGCAAAGCTTAAATGTCTCGGTTGCGTGTGCGATAACCATTTATGAAGCGCTCAGACAAAGGATGGAGTCTGGAGATTTCGGAAAGCAAAAGATAGGAGATGTCGAGTTCAAGAAGCGTTTGGATGATTGGGCAAAAAAATAACACGGAGACATTCGCGTTGCAAATAGCTTGCATCGCGACTTTTCAACTCTTACTTTATGCCGACATATTTGTGAAAGGAGGCTTTACATGTTTGTTGTTTATATTCTCGTTGCCATTATAATTCTCATCCCCTTGTGGGCGATAGCGAAATACAACGGACTCGTTACGCTCCGCAACCAGGTCACCAACGGCTGGAAGCAGATCGATGTCCAGTTGAAGCGAAGACATGACTTGATTCCTAATTTAGTACAGTCGGTCAAAGGAGAAATGGAATTCGAGCAGGATACACTCCAGAAAGTAATCGAAGCGCGTAATGCTGCCGCCTCCGCAAAGGGAATTGCCGACTCGGCAGGAAAAGAGGACATACTTTCAGGCGCCCTGAACAAATTGTTTGCACTCGTAGAGAACTATCCTAATTTGAAAGCCAACGAGAACGTGAAGCAGCTTCAGGAGGAGCTGACCAGTACGGAGAACAAGATTTCTTTCGCCAGACAATTCTACAACGATATTGCGACGAAGTTCAACATAGCAGAGCAGGTTTTCCCGGGAAGTATCATCGCATCGATTTTTAATTTTACAGCTGCGGAACTTTTTGAGATCAAGGAAGTAACCGAACGCGAGACTCCGAAAGTCGATCTGTCGTTGAGGAAACAGTCCTGAGCCAAGAGCCTTCTGACATTTGTCGTGGAAGACTTTAGAAACATTTACGAACAACAGGCGCACAACAAGCATGTAACGCTTGCTCTGATGGTCTGTTTCATACTGTTCCTCGGGTTCCTCGGATTCGGCTTCGATGCTTTTTACCTTGGAACGATAGACAGCGAGTTTTTTCTTCCCATCGGTACTGTCATCGCTCTCGGTTTTGGATCGTTCTCGGCCGTTTGGAGTCTTAAGGGGGGCTCAAGCGCTGTGTTGAGATCCACTAATGCAGTTCCCGCGGATCCGAACAATCCCGCACAGAAGCAACTTCTGAATATAGTGGAGGAAATGAGTATTGCCGCGGGACTGCCGCGTCCACAGGTTTTCATTGTGCCCGATTCTGATCCGAATGCATTCGCGACCGGCAAAGATCCGCAGAACAGCGCGATCGCAGTCACGCAGGGGCTTCTCGATACATTAAATCGGGACGAGCTTCAAGGTGTAATTGCTCACGAGATGAGTCACATCCGGAATTATGATGTCAGGTTAATGACCGTGATTGCGGCAATGATAGGTGCGATCCTTTTGCTTTCCGATTGGGCAAGACGCGGAATGTTTTGGGGAGGCGGTCGTCGCCGTTCACGCAGCTCCGGCGGGAGTGCGGGCGGGGCAATTGCATTGATCTTGATCGTACTGTGGCTTGTCGGTGTAATCCTTGCGCCGCTCATCAGTCAGATCATGGCCATGGCTGTTTCACGAAAGCGTGAGTATTTTGCGGACGCGTCGGGCGCAGAGCTGACGCGAAATCCACTTGCACTGGCGAGTGCCCTGCAGAAATTGGAGGATGCTTCAGCTCCGACTGAATCGATCAAGCACGGAGCCGCCCACCTTTGTATTGTGGATCCGCTGGGAAGGAAAATGAATGCGAAGGAAGGACGTGCTGCAGATTTGTTTGCCAGCCATCCTCCGATAAGCAAGCGGATCATGTGGCTGAAGGCGATGTCTTACGAGATTAAGCCGGCGGTGTGAGCTGAGGATTGTGCAGGCGGATATTCGCTTGCGATAAACGCTGAATTATCTTATCATAGACTATGTCATGGAAGGAAAAAGCCGCGCCCCAGAGGTGGGTCGAGAATTTCTCCGATTCTTTGTTTAGGTATGCAATCGTCAGGGTGAACGACAGGGAGACTGCTAGAGACCTAGTCCAGGATACGTTACTTTCAGGTCTTCAAAACGTCTCCTCGTTCAGAGGCGACAGTGCCGAGAAAACCTGGCTCTTCACCATATTGAAGAATAAAATCATCGACCATTATCGTAGGTCATCAACGGATAAAATCGTTTCGTTTGAGGATCTGGATGAATCGTTCAATCTCGGTGACTACTTCGACAAGGAAGGCGAATGGAACGAGTCGGCAAGACCGATAAGCTGGACCGGAAGCGGTCACGACGACTATGGATCGAAGGAATTTCATGAGATACTGCAGCGTTGTCTGGTGAGGCTCACCGTACAGTGTCGCGCTGTGTTTTCGATGAAGTATCTGGAGGAGCTTGAGTCCGATGAGATTTGTAAGAGATTATCTGTTTCTGCGTCTAACTATTGGGTGATCATGCACAGAGCGAAACTTATGCTGAGACGCTGTATCGAAAAGAACTGGATCGAGTCCTGAAGGCAACTATGGAAATCATTCCCTGCACACAGGCGACATATTTGATTTCCAAGCGTGAGGAGCGTGCACTGACTCTAAGCGAGAGGATCCAATTGTTTGTTCACCTGATTATATGCGAGTTTTGCCGACGGTTCCTTGAGCAAACCAAAATTATTTCGAAGGAAGCAAGGAGACTCGTATCTGAGGAGAGCTTAACGGAAGAAGAAAAACGGAAGATTCAAGAAGAGCTTGACGCCATAGGGTTAAATCGTCGAAACGAGTAGACGATGTGCTTTTTATTTGTTTGCTTCCGTCATCTTGTTGTTTTCTTCATCAAGGGAGTATTCCTTGCTGGAGGATGTCCCATTATCACTGTAGGTCAGTATAATTGAAGGATTATGAGGCACGTCGCCGGCGTCACAGCGCATGGCCGCCCACCCAGTATCTTTTTTCTTCAGCATCTCTTTCGGGTAATACTCGATCGATGTGATCTGCGGCGAGCTTATTCCGACATTTTTGATCTCATCACCCTCGTTTACAAAATAAATAGAAAGGTCCTTTTGATTTCTGTGCGCGCGGAGTAATCTCAGTTTTGGAACGACGGGAACATTTAGTGCCGGACCTGCAGAAGAATTCTCGCGGGTTGGGATCGTACCTTTATTTTCGTATGATTTGACCGACTCAGGATTGTCGACCCGATCGGGTTGAGATTGTGGATCTAACGGAATTCCTTTTTCGTATGCCTTCACAAGATAATCCAGCTGAGTGTCGTCCTTGTCTGAAATCCGATTCTCTCTGTAGTCGTTCCGCTTGTCAAACTCATATTTCACAGGTGAATTCAATTTTCTCTTCCGTCTGTTCCATAAATCCACTATTGAAGAATCATAGCTGGCTACTTTTTGGAACCGCAACAACAGGAAACCGAGTCCCACACCTGCGAAGAATCCGCCGAGATGTGCCCAATGTGCTATGTGGTCGCCGCCCGCCGCAACTCCGATGAAGTCAAAGACAAGCCACATCAGGATTGTCCAAAAACTTCGCGGCGACAATCTGATGGGTGCTAGCCAAACAAAGAGCAGAATTTTCAGTGGAACTCCCGGAAAAAGTACCAGCGACATTCCTACGATGCCATTAATCGCCCCGCTCGCACCCACGGCGCTTCCGTCGCTGAGAGCAAGGTGTGCCATGGATGCGGCAATGCCGAGTCCGACATAGATCACCGGATACCATTTGTTGCCCACGACGGAATTAACTGCATTCCCAAACACCCAGAGGACCAGCATGTTTCCGATCAGGTGAAGCCAGCTGGCATGCAGAAGGAGATTTCCGATCAGTCCCATCGGGTTCATATCCCGCAGCACCATCTCGTTGAATACGGAATAGGGAAGAGCGCCCGTAATTTCAAAAATGAAGAATGTGATGGTAATCCCGATGATGATGGCGTTTGCTACCGGCGCGAAGACGTACTTGAAATCCAATCTGGTGGGAATAATCATTTAGTTTTCCGCATGTCTAATCTAAGCTGTCTTGAGATTGAGCCACCTTGTTGAAAATAATTTAAAATCGTCATATCAAAAAAACAAAGAGAATTAGTGTTGGTAGGATGCCTGCCAAAGTGAATTCTCGATATGAAAATCGCGGCCTTTTTCGGAAAAATATCTTTGGTTTTTCCGGCAACGATTTCGTGTAAGGTTTTGTTTTATTCTACGTCAAATCCTATGCAGTCAATGATTTCGTTCAATGATACAGAATTATAAAGATGAGGATACAAAATGCTTGTACTACTTGGATTCGCGTTTCTTGCCGGACTCGTGACAATTCTTGCGCCGTGTATCTGGCCGATCCTACCCATAGTCCTTTCGTCGTCTATCGCAGGTGAGGGGCATCGGAAGCCTCTTGGCATCACGCTCGGCATTATGCTTAGCTTTGCTTTCTTCACACTTGCTATTTCCTATTTGGTGAAAGCGTTTCATTTCGACCCGGACTTCCTGCGATTTGTCGCGATCATAATTATCGGAATTTTAGGATTGTCGATGGTAATCCCGGCGCTGTCAAGGTTTGTGGAAGGTCTCATCAGCAGGATCAGCGGATTGCTCGGACAAGGGTCGAGGCAGGGGAGCGGATTTGTGGCGGGCTTCATCGCCGGGATGTCACTTGGGGTTGTTTGGTCGCCGTGCGCAGGGCCAATTCTAGCAGCAATTGCAGCGCTCGCGGCCACGGGAAAGGTAACCATCAGCGTTGTACTTGTCACTCTCGCTTATGTCGCTGGCGTGGGGATCCCTCTGTTCATTTTTGCCTATGGTGGACGACAAGTGGTTACGCGGACGCGTTTTCTTTCTCGCTACACGGGCAGGATACAACAGCTGTTCGGTATAGTGATGATTCTCACTGCGGTTGGAATTTATACGAATTACGACAGGCTGATCGAAACAAAACTCTTGAATGAATTCCCACAAATTGGCGCAGCCCTAAACCAATTCGAGAGCAGCAAAACGGTTTCTGATCAGCTCGACCTCCTGAAAGGGAACAAATCGGCAAACGACGATCCTGCTTCGGCGGCACCAGTCCGCTCAACCGAGAACGCATCTTATTTCAACGCAAACACTCCGGCCCCGGATTTTGTCGGCATTACAGGATGGCTGAACACAGATTCGCCATTATCGATAAAGGACCTGAAGGGCAAAGTAGTCCTCGTCGATTTCTGGACATACACCTGTATCAACTGCATCCGCACCCTTCCGCACGTGATATCATGGTACGATAAATATAAAGACAGAGGGTTCGTCGTTGTCGGAGTACATACGCCCGAGTTCCAGTTCGAGCACAATACGAACAACGTCCAGGATGCGATAAAGATGTACAATATTCATTATCCCGTCGCACAGGATAACGATTACTCAACCTGGAACAACTATAACAACGAATATTGGCCCGCCGAGTACCTTGTCGATGCCTCTGGAAATATCAGGAGGACACATTTCGGTGAAGGTCAGTACGATGAAATGGAGATGGCGATAAGAACGCTCTTGAAGGAGAACGGTCAACCCATTTCAGAAACTACGGACGATCTGCCAGACCAAACCCCGACGGGCGTCCAGTCACCGGAAACCTATTTGGGCGCTGGACGAATGGAGTATTACTATGATGGTGGGAATACCGGTACCGTAGATAAGAAGTTTACGCTGGCAGATAATCTACGCCGAGATTCTTTCAGCTTCGGAGGGAACTGGAACGTCGAGAAAGAATTTGCGGTCGCAGGAAAGGATGCGGTGCTCGATTATGATTTCTTCGCCGACAAGGTATTTCTTGTCCTTCGTCCAGGAAACGCAGGTTCCATGGCGAGAGTTAAGGTGTTATTGGACGGTAGACCGGTCGACGATTCGAATGCCGGCGCAGATACTAATGATGGAGAAGTAACGGTAGACGCCGACAGACTCTACAACTTGATAAACCTTAGAGGAAAGGCGGGCCATCATGTCCTCCATCTCCGGTTCGAGACGCCGGGAATCGAAGCATTCGCATTTACATTTGGGTGAAAATGAGGAGAGAAAATATGAAAAAGAAGTTGCCGTTTGCATCACTGGTTGTGGTTCTTGGAGTACTTGGAATAATGCTGTACCGTCATCCACACACCTCTGAGTCAGGTCCGGTTTCGGGTAACGGAAGAATCCTTTCGGGATCCTTCGACAGCACGAAGTTCAAGACAGATTCGCAATGGAAGAAGATCCTTACTCCTGTGCAGTACTACATTTTGAGAGAAGCCGGCACGGAGGCTCCCTTCACGGGAGCTCTGGATCACGAGTTTGGCAAAGGAATCTATCTCAGTGGTGCGACGCGCGAACCCGTGTTCAACTCAAATCAGAAGTTTAATTCCGGCACGGGATGGCCGAGCTTCTGGGCACCTATCAAACCGGACGCTGTTGTTCTTCGGTGGGATTACAGCCTTCCCGGAGAACCGCGAATTGAAGTGTTAGACAAGAGTGGAAGTCATCTCGGTCACGTGTTCGATGATGGTCCACCACCGACAGGAAAGCGTTACTGCATAAACTCGGCCGCATTGATATTCGTGCCGGATACTACGAAATGAATTTTACCGAATAAAAACAAAAGAGGAGATACAAAATGAAAAAGATAGGCGCGTTCATTCTGGCAGTGTTGGTCATGATGACCGGGACAACGCTCGCGCAGGAGATGAAGCAAATGAAACCTGCAATGACAAAATCGGATACTTCGATGATGAACAAGAGCATGAAGAAATCATCGATGAAGAGAATGAAGATGAAGAAGTCTTCAAAGAACATGAAGATGAAATCTTCGAAAAAGGATTCGACCATGATGAACAAGAAGATGATGATGAAGGGGAAGAATCCAAAGCCTTCAATGGATTAAGCAAGAAAACCTAGCTCACTCTGCGTCCCTCTCCTTCACGGGAGAGGGAATGGGGGCGATGTTCTCTAAAGGTTCCCCACCGTCAGCTTGTCAATTTCCATACATAACTCACGTCTCCAGCGGAGAATCGTCCTCTATATATTCATCTCTCTAAATTTCTCCAGATTTGAACCGAAATTATGCAGCTCTACTATTTATTGTGTTGGACAATGAGATTTCTATGTACGGCAGGCAAAAAGTTTTTGAATTTACACGTCCAAATTTCCTGAGTCCATTCGTTGTTATGGTAGAGTTCGGAAAATATACGGAGCGCCTTCCACAAAAACTCGTAATTGGAGCCGCAGGCGTTTAAGATTGAATTAGAGAAAAGAGGAAACAAGATGAAGGATTATTTGTTGCTATTTAGAAGCGGAATTGACCTCAAGTCAGTATCACCTGAACAACTTCAAAATCAGATGATGAAATGGCAGAGATGGCTTGGCGGGCTCGAAAAGGAGAAAAGGCTTGTCACCGGTCAGCGCCTGACGCCCGGAGGCAGGGTGCTCACCAGCGCAAAAAAGGAAGCCATTGACGGTCCGTATTCCGAAGGAAAAGAAGTCATCGGCGGATACCAGATGATTAAAGCCAAAAGTCTTGATGATGCTGTTGAGCTCGCGAGAGGCTGTCCGATTTTTGATCTCGGCGGAAGCGTCGAAGTCAGAGAAACAATGGTTAACTAGACAAACCAGTCAAGGTTAGTAACAAAATATCAGAGGTGACATTATGAATACGCAAATAGCAAATAGTTATCTAAAGAAAGTAAACACCGTTAGCGCGGATGAACCGTTTCTCCTTCCAGTGGAGAAGCCTAAGAATATACTCATGAAGATGGTGTATTACTTCACTCGGAAACAATTTGGTAAAGTCATGACACCACTCAGCGTAGGTTCCGTCCGATTGCCTATTGCGTTTGGGATGTTCTATGGAAAGGTATCGAAGTTGGACAAGAAGCTGGCCCTGCCTGAAGAGACCGCTATGCTTATACGCCAACAAGTGGCAAGAATCAACGTCTGCCTTTTCTGCATGGACATCAGCCGATATTACATGATTCAGAAATCGATGAACATAGAGAAGTTCGACGCCCTGGACGAATACAAGACGAGCTCGCTCTTCACCGACGCGGAGCGAGCTACGCTGGATTACGTGACCGAGCTGACAAAGAACAAGAATGCCGATCCGGAACTCTTTGCTCGTATGGCAAAATATTATTCGGAACGAGAGATCTGCGAAATCATGTGGCTCGTCGCAAGCGAGCATCTCTACAACCTGACCAACATCGGCCTGAACATACATTCAGACATGCTTTGTGACATCTCAAAAAAGAAAAAGGCGGACAGATGAGAGCGAAGATCGTAAGCCATTGGGCAACCACGATACTTCTTATCGCCGTCATCATGCTCATTTCATGGGCACTTCGCCCGCGAAGCCGTACGCTTGGGGTCCTATTTCCTACGGCAAAAGGCGAATTAGGCAACACTATGAATAGTATGAGTACAATGAAATTAAAGGAGGACTTAGGAGGATGAGCAAGGCATCGACCAGAAAAACCGTCACGAGGTATTACGACGGCGTCAAGAAGAAAAACGGGTGGGAGTCAGTAATCTCCGATGATATGCTGTTCACCATGGGGAAGCAGACGACAAAGGACAAATCGAGCTACGTGGAAATTACCGGCAGGTTTCTTCGTGCCGTCACCGATTCAAATGTGAAAGAGATGATCATTGATGGAGACAAGGCTTGCGTGGTGGTCGCGTACGATCTTATGTCACCAAAGGGGAACACTTCGACCAAGGACGTTGTTGAAATCTTGAAGATCGACGGCGACAAGATCGCCGCCTCAACAATATTTTTCGATACCGAGGATTTCAAAATGTTCATGGCTGATTAACGGGAGTAACCGTGGCATGTAATGAAGAGCTTACTATGCGTGTTAGAGAAGCGCTGGCACACGTGAGAAAAGTTGAAGAGAAGAGAATGTTTCGCGGAGTCACCTTCATGGTTAACGGCAAGATGTGCGTGAGCGCTGGCGACAATAAGATAATGTGCCGTATAGATCCGTCAGTTTATGAGTCAGTGCTTAGAAGGAGTGGATGTAGTCCCGTCATTATGAAAGGGCGTGAGTATAGGGGATTCGTTTACGTCGATGAAGATGCGATAAAAAGTAAGAGAGACTTCGACTATTGGATAGGCCTCGCGCTCGAATTCAATAAGAGGGCGAAAGCGTCCAGGAACAATAGAAAGAGATAGTCAGCCATGATAGGAGAATTGTGAGGAAAAGATGAAAGAATACCTTTTGTTGTTTAGAGGCGGATACGACAGAATCGTTCAGCAGTCTCCGAAGGAGTTTTTAAGTCACATGGAAAAGTGGAAAAAATGGATGAAGGATTTGGAGTCGAAAGAAAACTTTGTAATTGCACAACCGCTGACTCAAGGTGGGAAAAAGGTTGCAGGAAAGAACAAGGCGGTGACGGATGGACCGTTCATGGAAGGCAAAGAAATTGTCGGTGGTTATCTTATCTGTAAAGCATATACATACGAAGGCGCAATTCAGATAGCTAATGGATGCCCAGTACTTGAGATTGGAGGCATCGTCGAGGTCAGGGAAATTACAAAAATGGATTCGATAACGGCAACATACATGGCACAAAATGACACGACGCATTGATTACTCCGGCGGCACCGCAGTCTCCTTACGTCAACGAAAAGGAAACCCGCGGCATACGCACCACCCCGATTGGAACGACAGTTACGCTCAAGACTTTGTGCCATGGGACACCGGCAAGCCGGATCCACTCTTGACGTCGTTTGTAGAGTCCGGGCGTGTCAGACCCGGGCTAACGCTCGAGGTAGGATGTGGAACGGGGACCAACGCCCTGTGGCTGGCAGGACGCAGGTTCGATGTCCTCGGCATAGACGTGGCGCCGCTTGCCGTGGATAAGGCACGCGCCAAACAGGGCAGGACGATGGGATGTCGGTTCGAGACCATGGACTTTCTCGCCGCGCCGCCGCAGGGACAGTTTGATTTCGTTTTCGACCGCGGCTGCTTCCACACCTTCGACGAAGCCGAAGATCGCACTCGCTTCGCCGCGCACGTAGCCGGTCTGCTTAAGCCGGAAGGAATGTGGCTGAGTCTCATCGGAAGCACTGAAGGCCCGGCGCGCGAAGTGGGCCCGCGCCGACGCAGTGCTCTTGAGGTGGTGGCGGCAATCGAGCCGGTGCTGGAGATCGTCGAACTCCGCGCCGACGCTTTCCACACGCGAGGTGAGTCGCCCAAGGCGTGGTTCTGCCTCTCGCGCCAGCGTAGAATGCCGGCGCAGCCGTCGACCCGCCACGATTGAGCAACACTGGCCAACTGACACAAAGCCTGCTCATGAGCATAGCGATTGGATCGATTTTGGGCGTGAAGTGATTTGCACGAGCGTAGGTGCCACTTTGCGGGCATATACGTAATTTGAAACATTAAATCATATGAGGAGATTTACATGACCCCCAGTAATGAAAAGCTGAAGTCAACAAAAAAGAAGTCCAAGGGATTTTCTGACGAGGAACGAGCCGCAATGAAGGCTCGTGCCAAAGAGCTCAAAGCGGAAGCGCGCGCGAATAAGGATAGGGAGGAAGGGGAGAGCGCCGCACTCACGGCGATTGGAAAGATGAAGGAACCCGACCGTACCATGGCGAAGCGACTCCATGCAATCATCAAAGCCAGCGGCCTATCTGCGAAAACATGGTACGGAATGCCCGCTTACACCAACGGGGACGGAAAGATCATCTGCTACTTCCGCGACCGGCAGAAGTTCAAAGAAAGGTACGCGATGTTCGGCTTCAACGACTCAGCGAGCTTGGACCAGGGTTCAATGTGGCCTGTCGCCTACGCTCTGCCCGAGTTGATCTCCGAAGACGAGGCTCGGATCGCCTCGCTCGTGAAGAAGGCGGTGGGTTGATTTTGAAAGTCCGAATGTCCGCAAGGAATCACAACTGCGCCGTGAAGGGGTTCCAATCCTGAACGGCATCACTTCGGGAGTACAACTCCATCTCGGCGTTGAGAGCTTTGAGTTATTATGAGGAGATTTCTATGAGCCCAGAAAAGAAAGCACAAAAGTCAGCCAAACGCACCATTGCAAGCGGCAAGGCCTACGAGGGATTATCGTCTGAAGAAATTGCGGTCATGAAGGAGACCCTCAAAGAAAGAAAGGCGGCTGCGAGCAAGGAAGAGGCGGAAAAAGCCGTGCTTGAGAAGATCGCCGAGATGAAGGGGTCGGATCATATCTTGGCAAAACGCATCCACGCAATCATCAAAGAAAGCGCGCCGGTTCTTTCGGCGAAAACCTGGTATGGGATGCCCGCCTATGCCAACGCGGACGGAAAAGTCATTTGCTTCTTTCAAGCTGCAAGTAAGTTTAACGCGAGATATGCAACGTTCGGCTTTCTACCCGATGCTAAACTTGACGAAGGCAATATGTGGACGACCTCCTTTGCAATGATCAAGTTGACCGCTACCGAAGAGGCAAAGATCGCCGCGCTCGTGAAGAAAGCAGTAGGCTCGATGTGAAAACAAGTACTAGTCTTTCCACGAAAGAGAAGTCTGCATCTCAACAGATAGATGCTATAATCAAAGAGCCGGGTGACTGGCGGGGGAAGAAGCTGTCGCAGCTGCGGGCTTTGATCAAAAAGGCAGACTCTGCCATCGTAGAAGAGGTGAAGTGGAAAAAACCATCCAAACCTTCTGGTATACCTGTTTGGTCTCATGACGGAATAATATGCGTAGCAGACACGCTCAAGAACGCCGTGAGATTGACATTTCCCAAAGGTGCTCAGGTGAAGGATCCGAAGAAGCTTTTCAATACTCGTCTGGAAAGCAAAACGGTCCGTGCCATCGACTTTCACGAAGGTGACACGGTGGATGAGGAAGCGCTGAAGGGACTCATTCTCGATGCCGTGGCGGTGAACAGATCAAAAAGCGCGAGCGATAAAATGAATAAACGATTAAGACAGTAAAGGAGAACAATATATGCAATTAGTCAATAAACTCATGATGCTTGCCGTGGCTGTCAGCGACATGCCGAAGGCAAAAGCCTTTTATGCGGACAAACTTGGTTTGAAGGTCACGACAGACTACCGCCAGGATGATGACCACTGGTGGGTATCCCTTGCTCTCCCCGAAGACGGAGTTGCCATAACCCTAACCACCTTTCACGGAAATGCGAAGCCCGGCGCGATGACGCTGTGGTTCGCGACTTCAGACATTGCTGCGGCCCACAAGGATCTCAGCGCCAAAGGAGTCAAAGTCAGCGAAATCGGTGACGACTTGCACGGTCCAGGGTCAGGCATAAAGTGGTTTAATTTCAAGGACCCTGACGGTAACATGGTTCACCTCGAACAGGCGTAAGGTGATGGGCACATTAAAGGAAAGTAGAAAAAAATGTTTAACAAAGAGGGGCAAACACTTGAACATTCTACAAAGTTGAAAAATATATGCGGCAAATTCTCGATCGAAAGGGATTAAACAATTAGTAAGAGGACAAATTAGACATGAAAGATTTCATGTTCCTTTTCAGGTTCAAAGATGGATTCGATTACAAAACCGCTTCGCGTGAAGAATTTCAGAAAGAGGCGATGAAATGGCAGACATGGACTGAAAATCTTCTGAAGGAAGGAAGACTTACTCCAGGCAATCGTTTGGTCCAATCTGGAAAAGTAGTCAAAGGAAAGAGCAAGCAAGTGCACGATGGGCCATTTGCCGAAGGGAAAGAAGTCGTCGGGAGTTTCTGCACTGTCAAAGCACGAAACATTGACGAGGCTCTCGAGGTCGCGAAAGGATGCCCTATCCTCGACCAGGATGGCAGTGTCGAGGTAAGAGAGATCAAGGTTTACTAAAAGGGGGCTGGCGATGGAAGACAACAACGTCGATAAGCTTGTCGATCACCTTTTCCGCCATGAATCGGGGAAGATGGTTTCCGTGCTGACGCGGACTTTCGGGACAGAAAATCTCGAAATAGTTGAAGACGTTGTGCAAGATGCTCTTCTGCAGGCAACTCAGCTCTGGCCGGTAAATGGAATACCGAACAATCCATCCGCGTGGTTGTATCAAGCCGCGCGAAACAAAGCGATCGATGTATTAAGACGAAACAACCATTCGGTCAGGTTGGAGACAGAGGAGGAATCCAGTCTTCCTGATGCGGACTCGTTATTACCGGGAATGATCGACGAGGCGGGACAGGAAGAGATTGTGAAAGACGATATGCTTCGCATGATGTTTGTTTGCTGCCATCCTGCAATCCCGGAGGAAAATCAGATCACACTTATTCTGAAAGTGCTTTGCGGATTCAGCACGGCCGAAATCGCCAGGGCATTCCTGACTTCCGAGGACACGATTTCTAAAAGATTATACCGGACGAAAGAATTTTTCCGGTCGCACAAGATTGAATTTGCCGTCCCTCTGCCGAATAAACTGAAAAGCAGAATAGATGGAGTGCTGAACTCGATCTATCTCCTGTTCAATGAAGGATATAACTCGACTGACTCCGAAGAGTTGATACGGAAAGACCTGATGGAAGAGGCGATACTACTTTGCAAGATGCTTACCGAGAATCCTCTCACGTCACAGCCGGAAACTTTTGCGCTGATGGCATTGATGTGTTTCCAGTCGTCGCGCAACGACAGCCGCCTTACACCCGAGGGAGAAATAATCTTGCTGCCGGACCAGGACAGAAGCAAATGGGATTTTGAATTGATCGCGGCGGGGAACGAATTTATGAACAAAGCGGCGTATGGAGATTCGGTGAGCAAGTACCATCTCGAAGCCGCGATCGCGTTCGAACATTGCACTGCGGAGAGTTTTGACAGGACGAACTGGGCAAGGATACTAGAGCTGTACGAATGGCTCTGCCGTGTTTCGTCGTCGCCGGTTCTGGAATTGAATAAAGCTGTCGCGACGATGCAGGTTCATGGAGCCGCAGAAGCATTGAGGTTGTTAGTGAACATCCGGGACAAGAAAAAAATTGAGACTTACCACATTTACCACAGCCTGTTGGGAGAAATCTATTGTCGCCTGGACAGGAAGGGGGACGCCCGTGAGGAATTTGAAATTGCAGAAAGGCTGACCGGGTCAGAAACGGAGAGAAGGCTGATGAGGGAGAAAATTTCCGCGATTGCACGCCTTGAGGCGGCCGCAGGATAAAGTTTTCTATTTCTTCGTCGTTTCTCTCATTGAAGCAGGCTGGTCCCGTTATGTTCCGGCGGGTGTTTCGGTCCCCATGTAAATCAGTTCCACGCCTGCTTCTTCCGCATATTTCTTTATCCTCTCGTCGCGGTAGAATTCTTTATAATAGATTGAGTTGATACCCGAGTTCGCGATTAGTTTGAAACAGTTCAGGCAGGGCGACGCGGTGACGTAGATCTCCGAGTTGTTGATATTCACGCCGTTTTTCGCCGCCTGCGCGACGGCGTTGGCTTCTGCATGGACGGTGCGAACGCAATGCCCGTTGTCCATGTCGTGTCCGACGTCATCGCAATGCGGTGCGCCGCGGAGACTCCCGTTATATCCTGTTGAAAGTATTACCTTGTCGCGCACGATGACGGCGCCGACATGTCTGCGGTCGCATGTGCTGCGCGTTGACACCTGCTCGGCTATTGCCATAAAATATTCAAACCAATCGGCTCTCGTTTTTGCCATGTCTTTTTTCCTTTAATGATCCAAAATAATATCTAACGGGAGTTCAAAATACAAATCTACATCTTAATGACAATCGGACGAGATCGCTTATATTTCAAATAAAATAAGATTATGATCGACCCGACCATAAACATCGTGCCGGCTGCCGAAAGAGATGTCCCTTTGATTCTTTCTTTCATAAAGGGACTTGCTGAATACGAGCGTCTGCTCGGCCAGGTCGTCGCAACTGAAGATGCATTGCGGGAGACGCTCTTCGGACCAAAGAAGTTTGCTGAAGTCGTCATCGCACGTTACGGGGATGAGCCTGCCGGCTTCGCGCTCTTCTTTCATAATTACTCCACATTTCTCGGACAGCCCGGAATTTATTTGGAGGATCTTTTTGTATTGCCGGAGTTTCGCAAGAAGGGAGTAGGCAAGGCATTGTTAACGTATCTCTCGCGCGTTGCCGTCGAAAGAAAATGTGGAAGACTCGAATGGGCTGTGCTCGACTGGAATAAACCGGTGATAGAATTTTATGAAAAGATGGGGGCTGTCTGCCTCGATGACTGGAGGATATGCCGGCTTACAGGCATGGCGTTAAAGAAGCTCGGATCGAATTCCGGAGAACCGAAGTAGTCGAAATTTAAGAGATCGCCTTACTCAATAAGACCCCGTTGTGAAGGTTGAAGTATAAGTCTGAGGCAGGGGTGTTCCATCATACGCCTTTAACGTTGTCGAGATAGTTACCGTGTATTTCGTATTGGCAGAGAAGCTGGTAGAGTTCGTCGGGTAAAAAGAGAAATATGGGCTATAGTTGGAGTTACCGAAAAACTGGAGTGAGCCGCTGACGCTTGGACTGATACTGAAAGCCGAGCGCACGGTTGATGTATCATATTGGGCGTCGCAGTAAACTTCGATGGAAGTCCCCCTGCTTACTCCGGTGCTGCCGTCTGTAGGAGAAATCGAAACACGAAATGGGACGGTAGAGAATGAAAAAGTGTAAGGAGAAGAAAGATTACCTCCGCCCAGAGATTTCATCGCAGTCGAGATCACCACACTGTAAGTGGTGCCCAGCTTAAACCCATTATTCGGGGTGAATGTAAACTCAGGTGAGCCGGAATAATTGTAAAAACTAAAATATCCTGAGGTATTTGGATTTATGCTAAAAGCAGCTCGTGCACTCGCCGTGTCGATGAGGGTATTAAAATAGACGGATATTGGAGAATAATTCAGCGGCCAGTCCGATGTCCCATTTGACGGGCTGCAGCTTGTTATCTGGAACGGCTGAGTAGAAAAGGAAAATGTGTAATCCGATGGGAGCGGGGTTGCATTTAATGCCTTCAATGCCGTCGAGATGGAAACGGTGTAGTTCGTCCCCATGCTAAATCCATTATACGGAGTGAACTCAAAATAGTCGGAGCCGTAGTAGTCTGTAAAATACCCCGCTATGTTCGGACTGATGCTGAACGCGGATCTAACGGTTGACGTATCGATTGGACCGTTTAAATAAACATAGATATTCTGGGAAGAAGGGACGTTGATAGACCCGTCGCTCGGAGAAGTTGATGTCACTTGAAATGCCTGCGTCGTGAATGAGGCACTGAAAGGAGCGGAGAGATACGTTCCGTCGGTCGCTCTTAATGCGGTCGACAGCGTCAGGGTATATTTTGTATTAAAGGCGAAACCCGGGGCCGGCATGAAATAAAAATCTGTAGGACCATTGCCGGAGTAATACAGCGTACCCGTCGTACTTGGGCTGATCGTGAATGCAGAGCGAATCGTGCTCGTGTCGATTCCGCCCGTCATGGAGAAATAAACCTCAGTGGTCGAAGATACGTTAGTGCTGCCGTCCGTTGGGCTCACGGACTGCACCTGAAACGGCGTAGTCGTGAAACCTGATGAATAATTACTTACCAATTGATGTCCGTAATTGTCACCGACTCCCGCTGGAATGGCTATGGAGTATGCCGTATTGTACTTCATTGCGTCAATAGAGGAGAAAGAGGCAACAGTGGAGTCGCCGTTGTAAAAGCTCCATTTGCCCTTCAAAGTCGGCGTGATAGTGATCTGGGATAGAGCGCTCGCCTGGAGTGGGCTGTTGAACATTACTTCCATGTACTGTCCGTTTAGGATATTGACGTTCGTCTGACCTGCTGCCGGAAATGAATATATCACGCGGAAATTAGGTTCAGGCGTAAAAGAGAATGTATAAGAAGTCTGAAGATGGTTCCCGTTGATGTCTTCAAGTGAGGTATCGATAGTAACGGTGTAAGTCTTGCCGACAGCATACCGCATTTGAACGCCGCCGTAGCCGGTCTCATAGGTTAAGGAGTCGAAAATGTCGAATTCCAGTACGTCGTCATAACTTTCCGGTTTGTTCGAACGATGCTGTGTGTCCACGCTTTCGGTAGTGCCTGTACGGTTAGCAGATTGCGCCTTATCGTATATGACAGGGATAGAGGTCAAGTGAAGTATTACTACGACCGGTCTGTCAAAGCCTTTGCATGTTATCGCTCCCACTTTTAGCGAGTACGTGCTCATAAGCTTGTTAAACTGCAAGACGAACGAAGGTCTGCTCGATCCTGACCCTGGATTGTAAATGTCGAAGGGGCCGACGCTCTTATCGGCCGGAAGTGTAAATATGACTTTCGGCTTTATCGAGGAATCGGAAAGACTCCCTTGATCTCCTGTGGGGTTGGAATTTTTGGTGCAGCCCGAGAGCAAAAGGAAAACGATTAATAGGCATGATAACTTGAGAGCCCTAGAAGATTTTAGAATGAAATAGAACTTCATGACACAGCCTCCGTTCAGTTTGATTGGAGATTCAAACAGTTGCATATGACTGCACGTAATCTAAATGCTGCAAAAGAGAAATACAACTGTCAGATAGTATTCGTACGATGAGATATCAAGGGGAAACGACATTTAAAGTAGCTTGAACGGAGGTGAAGCCTGCGAGGATGGGGATGTCGGTCAATGATAGGAAACGTGGTGACTTCGCCACCATGTTGCGAACGCCCTTGCATCGTTCCATGACGTTGACTAATCTACTCCTGTGAGAGTCGGAAATTTGATAGAAGGGCAATCATGGAAACTCAAGGAATTGTTTCGATTTGTTTTGCTGGAATATTGCTGATGCTTTCGAGTAGCGGCGCCGATAGCCAAACTCCACCTGCAGAGGTGACGACCGTCAAGCACGTCGACCTCAAAAGATACATTGGGACGTGGTACGAAATAGCAAAAATACCCAACTCTTTTCAGAAGCAATGTTCCTGCAACACGGCAGCGAGCTACGCGCTCCGCGATGACGGAAAGATCGAAGTAATAAACAGGTGTACCAAAAACGATGGTTCCGCAGATGAGGCGAAGGGAATTGCGCGGGTTGTCGACACCACGACGAATGCAAAGTTGGAAGTGAGCTTCGTCAGAATTCTCGGCATCCAGTTATTCTGGGGAGATTACTGGATCATCGGGCTCGACGACAATTACAATTATGCTGTTGTTGGAACTCCTTCGCGGAAATACGGCTGGGTGTTAAGTCGGACCCCGGTACTTTCACCGGAAGACATGAGGGCGGCATTTGAAATTCTGAAAACTCAAGGATACAATCTGAACGATTTTGTGAAGACCGAGCAGAAGTAAGTCGAGACTGGGGATTATTTCGAACTTACGATGTAATATCCCTGCTCGACATTCCAACCCTTGATTGAAACGACACCATTCATTGTCTCATCAGATTTCGTATCGATGAAGATTGTCTTTGCTTCGCCGGGTAATATCGAGATATAATTGTCGCTGTAAAACACGGGCAGAATACGTTTTTTTGTTGAGGAGTGAACCAGCGAGATACGATTGAAAAATGCGACGGGTCCACCTGCGGGATCGGAGATTGTAACTTCAATCTTCAGCGGGCTTATTACTCTTGCCGTCACCGACACATTTGCCTTCGGCATTTGCTGCAATCCGGTGTAATTGCCTGTGGAATCGGGAAGCCAGTAAAAATTGTCGCTTAACATTTTGCGGTCAGTGTCGAGCAAACGCAATGAGAGGAAACCTCCGTGAGCTGTAAACAGGGTGTCCAATATCTTCTTGACAGGCTCGATTCTCTGAACGGAAGTCGGACTCATTTGGATGAGCACTTGCATGACGAGCGAATCTTTGCCCGCGATATCGTATGCGGTTGCCTGCAGCATGATATCGTGGTACGGACGAAAAGTCTCGTTCACAACCGTCGTCATTCCGTCTATCGGGTTATACATGACGTGGAGAGGTTCGCCTGCGTGGTGCAAACCATATAGACCTCCGTTCGGATCGAGATAGTGATCGTACATTTGACCGCGCAGGGCCGTCCATGGATTCTGAGTTTTCCAGATGATGACGCCGGTATACCAGTCCCACATGTGCGCCAGGTGACCTTCGATCAACCCACGATACTCGTCGTAGTTGACAAGTTGCGCCTTGTCGGCATAGTCTTTGACGTCCATCGGTTTTCCGTAGGCATCGATGAAGCTGCCGTACCAACCTGGTTCGTGGTACCCCCACACTGAATCCATGTTTTTCCAGGCCGGGCCTGGAAGGGTCATGTCCTGTTGTGGTATGAAACGCTCCAGCGATTCGTAATCTCCCATCCCTACAGATCCAATTTCAGAGTTGAAGGGGAAGAAACGGTTTTCCCAGAAGAACCTCACAGGCTCAAGCCAATATGGTCCGTCTCCCGTGCGGCCGATAAAGTTGTACGACATGCTATCGACATTTGAATACTCGAAGAAATAACGCGTAGTGTCCAATTCTGGCAGCAGGGAATCTTGGATTGAAGCAAGGATATCTTCGGGTGGAGCAATTTCGTTCCCGCCACAGTAGAAAGCGAGAGAGGGATGGTTGCGGATCATTTTGACCTGGTCGGCGACGGATTCCAGGAAGAGCAGGTGGTCGTCGGGATAATTACGCCTGGTCCACTGATCTTCTTTTTTCTTCGGATCGGTCCACTTGCCGTTGCAGTCGCCTGACATCCAGAAATCCTGAAAGACGAGTATTCCATATTTGTCGCACGCGTCGTAGAACTCCGGCCGCTCAGTAATACCTCCACCCCACACGCGGATCAGGTTGAGATTCATGTCTCGGTGAAAGCGGAGTTCGGCATCGTACCGTTCGGGCGAGAAGCGGAGCATGGCATCCGACGTAATCCAGTCGCCGCCTTTTATGAATATCTTCTGTCCGTTTACAAGCACCTGACGGCTGCGTGTGTGGTCGTTCCATTGTGTCTGTATTTCACGGATGCCTGTCGTAATAATCTTCTCGTCAAGTATTTGATTGTCATCATTCAGGAATTGAAAATCGAATCTATACAAAGCTTGCCTGCCGTAGCCGTTTGGCCACCATAGCTTCGGATTCTTCATTGTGTAATCCGGTAATTGCACCATTGTTGTTGTATCCGGTTGAAGGACCACTTCCTTCTTTACGACAACGCTATCGAGAATATATTCAAGTGCACCATGAACCTCCTTATCTGTCGGATTGTAAATCTCCGCGCTTGCCTTGATGATCACTGGTGCTTGTGGCGCTTCAGGAAATCTCTTGCCGGGAACCACAGTGACGACATGCGGATTCTGCTGACGAATTGAAAATGTTCTTTCAATAATCACCTTGTCCCAGATTCCCGTGTTCCGGTCGTGGATGGGCTGGATCCAATCCCAGCCAGCAGTGTACTGGCTCGACACATTTCGTGCGATTGTTCCATCGCCGCCCTGTCCGCCATTTGGGTTGCCGACAGGATCGGGAGGAAAAACCAAGACGGCAAGCCGGTTGTCTCCGTCCTGCGGGATGAAGGAGGTGATGTCATAAGTCTGTCGCAGGAACATTCCGTAATGTGTTTGCTTGTTCAGTCTATGGCCGTTCAGGTAGATGTCACACCCGTAATTGATGCCTCGGAAATGGAGCCAGACCCGTTGGTTGTCGACAGGCGGTTGCTCGTGGAAATTGTTTGCAAACCAGTAGGTATAATATTTGCGCCCGGCGTCGTAGATGTCTGGTATCTTCTTATTGTTCATCCCATAATATGGATCAGGGATCAAGCTGTCGTTCAATAGTGTCGTCAGGACAGTTCCAGGCACTGTAGCACGCATCCATCCGGACAAAGGATAAGATGGAGTGGACAATTCTTCTCCGGTCGATTTCAGGTCCCCGATATTCATACATACCCAGCCTGAATCTAACTCCCGGAGGTTCACGGGGTAATTGAGAACGTTGCGCCGCATCGGGATATTTAAGGATGCACATCCGATTATCGTCGATGAGACAATAAGGAAGATGGATGCTGTGGTAATTCTTTTGCACATGGTAGAATTTTCTTTTAATTGTCAATCGTTCATAACGAATCGGAGACAAGATAGCATTTGAGGAATTCAAATACCTGAGAAAGGATAATTGTTTCTTCTAACCAATCGATCTAAATTAATCTGAAAATGATTTCTGAGTGTGCTTCAAGAACGACTTAACTTTCTAAATACAGTTTTCTGTAGCAATTACTGAAAGGAGGCAAAACGAAATTAGTTTTATTTCTTTTGTTGCTTGGCTCTGCAATATTCATGCTTTCATCCTGCAAGAAGAGTAATCTGGTTGGTGCGTCAAGCGATCAACAAATTTGGCCGCTTAAAACGGGTGACCTCTGGGATTATCAAGTGGCATCCTATGATACTGCAGGAATCGTTAATGGGGGAGGAACACTTTCGCTTTCAATTACATCAGACACCGTCGTCGCCGGCGAGACGTGGTATCGCCTTTCAGGGGACACGGGGAATTTCTTCTACACGGAAAGATCTAACGGATTTTGGATAATGTCGAACGGTTCCCAGGCTCTTTTTCTCAAATATCCGGGGAGTGCTGGCGAGAGTTGGAATTGCTATTCGGATTCGGTGTCTGTTCAATCGACGGACACCTCGGTGAGCGTTCCGCTAGGTACTTATAATTGTTACATGTATCGCCTATTTTATAGTTCAAAACCGGTAGAAGATTATTATCTATCTATAGGTGTAGGAATGGTGGCCGAGGATGACTACTCAGTGACAAGCTCAGGGCAGGTCTATAAAGCTTATGCTTTCAGTCTCACTTATGCCAGTCTTAAATAGAAGATGTTCACTTTGTTTTGCTTCACGCAATCGATGTTAGTTTAAGGAGTCTATCCACATGAAGATGCTTCGTTCTTTCGTATATGGGTTGTCATTTCTGCTCTCAGTTGTTGTTACGCAAACTCAAGCCCAGCAAATATTCAAGCTAGACCAGTCACTTGCGACTGATTCAAGCGCCACCATCGGCAAACTGGATAACGGTCTGACTTATTACATCAAGGAAAACAGGAAGCCTGAAAAACGCGCCGACCTGCGGCTTGTCGTGAAAGCCGGGTCGGTCCTTGAAGACGACGACCAGCAAGGGCTCGCGCATTTCGTGGAACACATGGCATTCCATGGCACGAAGAGTTTTCCGAAACACGAGCTGGCGAATTTCCTGGAAAAGTCAGGTATCAGGTTTGGGCCAGAAGTAAACGCCTACACAGACTTTGACGAGACATGGTACATCCTTCAGGTGCCGACGGACTCGCCGGCTGTCATGAAAACCGGATTCCAGATACTGGAAGAATGGGCTCATGCCGTAACATTCAATGATTCGGATATTGAAAAAGAGCGCGGTGTAGTCAGGGAAGAATGGCGGCTCGGAAGAGGCGCCGATGAGCGCATCTTCAGACAGCAGTGTCCGTATTTATTCTACAAGTCCCGTTATGCCGAGCGGATTCCGATCGGAAAGATAGGGATCATAGACTCGTGTCCACACGATGCCATCCGACGTTTTTATCGTGACTGGTATAGACCGGATCTGATGGCAGTGATCGCTGTCGGAGATTTCAACAAGGGTGAGATCGAACAACTTATTAAAGACCATTTCTCAAGCCTGAAGAACCCGCCGAATGAGCGGGAGCGAGCAAAATATTCCATCCCAGATCACAAGGATACTCTGGTCTCGATTGCCACGGATAAAGAATTGTCCCGGACTTCAATTAGCGTAACGTTTCTGCGAAATGCTCACGGGAGCCGGACCGTATCCGACTATCGCAATGACATCATAAGTGGTCTCTATGATCGGATGTTCAATGCGCGCCTCAGTGAAATTGTTCTTAAGCCGAACCCGGCTTTCATCTATGCCTATGGTGGCGACGGGAGATTCCTCGCGGACAGACAAGCTTATAGTTTGGGTGCGGGTGTCGCGGACACGACGATCGTAAGGGGACTTCAGGCTGTCATGGTTGAAGCCAATCGAGTGAGGGAATACGGTTTCACCTCTTCTGAGCTCGAGCGTCAAAAGAATGAAAGTTTGAGATGGATGCAGAAAGCATACGATGAGCGCGACAAAACAGAATCGAGCCGGTATGTTAACGAGTACCAGCGGAATTTCATAAATGATGAACCGATTCCGGGAATCGCAGCAGAGCTCGCTCTGTACAAACAATTACTGCCTGGTATTACGGCAGAGGAAGTAAACGATCTTGCATCAGAAAGAATGAGGCCCGGTAATTCAACCATTCTCGTCGCGGCACCTGAGAAAGACAGTGTCAGACTTCCGTCGGAGAATGAAGTGCTGGCTGTTGTAAGTGCGGCGGGAGCCTTGAAACTCGAGCCGTACGTTGATCGTGTGAGCTCCGAGCCGCTGATTGCAAAGCTGCCGGTTCCTGGAAAAATTGTCGCAGAGAAAAAGATACCTTCGATTGGGATCACTGAATGGAGACTTTCAAATGGGGCAAGAGTTGTGTTGAAGCCCACCGATTTCAAGAACGATGAGATTCTTTTCTCTTCTTACGCTCCCGGCGGCTCGTCGCTCGTCGATGACAGCGATTACCTTTCAGCAATTGCCGCCACCGGCATTATCGCTCAAGCCGGGATCGGAGATTTTGATGCCGTTACACTCAACAAGAAACTGGCGGGCAAAGTCGTATCTGTCAGCCCGATGATCTCTGAAATCTACGAAGGTCTCCGAGGTAATTCATCGCCGAAAGATATTGAGACATTGTTCCAACTTGTATATCTCTACTCGACTTCACCAAGAAGGGACACGGCTGCGTTCTCGGCCTACATGACGCGATGGAAAGAGTCTTTGCAGAATGTGAGTGCTAACCCGCAGGCGGTGTTCAATGACACGATCCGAGTGACGATGTCAAATTATCATTTTAGAGGACGTCCCATAACGACAGGCTTGCTGGATGAAGTCAGGTTGGACGAAGCTCTCTCCATTTACAAGTCACGGTTTGCGGACTTCAGCAGTTCCACTTTCTTCTTTGTAGGATCGTTCCAGGTTGACAGCTTAAAGCCCTTCGCTGAGCAGTATCTTGCTTCTTTACCCTCTTTGAACCGTGGTGAAAAGTGGAAGGACATAGGGATGGAACCACCCAAAGGTGTCATAGCCAAGGAAGTGCGAAAAGGTGTCGAGCCAAAGAGCCTGGTCAATCTCACATTCACCGGACCATTTGTGTGGTCGCAACAAAACCGGTACGATTTTGAAGCTATGATGGGCATCCTCAACATCAGGCTCCGCGAGGTACTGAGGGAAGATAAAGGTGCGACTTACGGAGTTAGAGTAAACGGCAATTCACATTCCATCCCGAAACCGGAATACAGCATCACGATTTCATGGGGATGCAGTCCCGACCGCGTGGATGAGCTTGTGAAGCAGGTGCTGATTCAAATAGACAGCCTGAAACTCAAAGGACCGGATTCGGTTTACATCCAGAAGGAAAAGGAGTTGGAGCGCCGCTCCCTCGAAGTAAATTTGAAACAAAACGGTTATTGGATGTCGAGATTGTACGGGTGCTATCTTGACAACGAAGATCCAGAGGTGATTCTGAACTATCCTAAACTTATCGACGGGCTTACGGAAGGTGCCATTCAGTCGGCGGCGAAGGAGTATTTCAGCATGGATAATTATGTGAAGGTTGTGCTTTATCCGGAAAAATGAATTAAGACATCTTAAGAAGTGCTCTGATTTCAAGAGAGGCAAGAATGCAGATCAGCAGAGAAGATTTTGAGGCGGTCAAGGAACTTGAAGAATCGATGTGGCGCTCCGAAACGCGATTCGACAGGGACTATATGGAACGTGTATTGTCGCCGGACTTCTTCGAGTTTGGGCGTTCAGGTCGCGTCTACAAGAGAGAGGATACGCTCGCTGCGCCCGCACAGAAAATCAATGCGAAGCTCCCGCTGAAAGATTTTAGAATCCATCCGATTACTGAAGATGTTGTGTTGGTAACTTACATCACTGAAGTGATCGGAAATAAGCTGGAGATGGGGAACAGGAGCTCAATTTGGATTAGAACTCCGAAAGGGTGGCGGCTGAGGTTTCATCAGGGAACGCCGGTCAACTCATAGAGATCCGAAGAAGAAGGTAGCACACACTGTCAGTTCTCGAATAAAGGCACAGTCCCAACTCCAGTCATTCCCTTACTCACTCCCACTTCTGCAACTCTACGATATTTCCTTCCGGATCGCTGGCATAGACGAACTCTATTTTACCTGCACCTTTGATTTCTGTAGAGACTCGATCTCCGACTTTACCTCCTCCATTACGGATAACCTTTTCGAGCATTTGCTGAACATTTCCGACAGCGAAAGCTATGTGGCCAAAACCAGGCCGATTAATTTTGTGTGCCACACCCCTGGTCATGCTGGAGTATTGGAAAATTTCTGAAGTGGGTCCATCCTCTCCATAACCGGGAAGTTGGAGGTGAATTCCTCGGATACGGGCATCGTGAAGTGATGTTGCGTCGACCAGCCATTTTCCCTTCAGATCTCGTTCGGGGGGTTTAAGTGTGCATCCAAAGACATCTATGTAAAACTGGGCGAGCGACTTCCAATCTCTTGCCACTAAATTTGTATGCACATACCTTATCGGGCGGGCCACAATTAATTTCTTATCAGGTTGTCGAATTTGTCAAATGCCATGTAAGCATAAGTTTAGTTCAGGAAGAAATTACGTTTTTCAAATTTATATTCCTGTTTCTCAAATCGACGCCGCCTTCAAGTACGGATTTCAGATTTGCAAGATAAAATGCCCATCCTTTCGTACAGCCGAGATGAAAACTTATTTTTGATTCTTCATCGGCAGGAATATCTTCCTGCTGAAGTTCTACAAGAGTATATCCGGATTCAGTTTTTATCTTTACACTGACTATTCCAGCTTTGCCGAACACAAACCTCAGAGAGTCTTTACCGTCTGCCTCCAGAATTGTTCCTCTTTCGACAGTTCCATCGTCATAGCCATGCCACAACCATTCGTAAGTATCGCCTTTTTTGATGTGATCATTGGGAGGTCTCGGTGATTTGTCTGGCTTTGAAAACGCCGCCCTTCTTAGAAACCACCGTTCGAGATCGGTTTGGGTCGTCCACGAGTCGTAGATTTCTCGCACCTCAGAATTGATCGGGATCCTTAACACAAATCTGCTCCAGTCGTATCGTTTCATAACCTATCCTCCTCCTTTTCAATCGTCAAATGAAATTGGGAAACGGAATGAAGTTAATCAAGTAAATCAGAAGTTCCTCGAGATAAGCGATGTCCACAGGTTGACTTTCTCCATTTTAAAGCGTAAACTTCTGTGAGTCGGTTGATAATTCCCCATGGATTTTTCGATCCAGGGGCACGGACAACTCGTTGAGAGAAAGCTATGGCTGAGACTTTAACTCTTAAAAGCGTTTTGCAGGACCACACCGCCGAGGGTGAGCTTTACACCAAACTTGAGAATGATTGGGTTTTGTGTTACGCGTGCGGCCATCGGTGCAAGATCAAACCCGGACGCGACGGGATTTGCAAGGTGCGGTTTAATAAAGACGGAAAACTTTTTGTGCCGCGGGGATATGCTGCCGGGATTCAGCTCGACCCTATTGAGAAGAAACCGTTCTTCCATGCATTCCCCGGGAGAAGCGCGGTAAGCTTCGGAATGCTGGGATGTGATTACCATTGTTCTTATTGTCAGAATTGGATTACGAGCCAGGCGATCCGAGATCCGTCCGCCGCCGCACAGCCGGAAGTAATCGAACCTGAAAAAATAGTCGAGCTCGCATTGCTCTATAAATCTCCGGTCTTGGTTTCAACATACAATGAGCCGCTCATCACGAGTGAATGGGCCGCAGAGATCTTCAAGCTGGCCAAGCCCTACGGGATTCGCGGCGCATACGTATCCAACGGCAACGCGACGCCGGAAGTGATAGATTACATAACTCCTTATGTAGATCTGTATAAAGTCGACTTGAAAGGATTTGACGATAAAAGGTACAGGCAGCTTGGCGGAAGATTGGAAGTGGTTCTAAATGCCATCCATCTTCTGAAAGAAAAAGGACTCTGGGTGGAAATCGTGACGCTGTTGGTGCCGGGATTCAATGACGGCATAGAGGAATTGAAAGGCATAGCTAAATTTATTGCGTCGGTCTCTCCGGAGATTCCATGGCACATCACGGCGTTTCATCAGGACTACAAGATGCTGGATAGGGAAAGCACCGATGCAAAGATGCTGATGAACGCCGCAAGAATTGGAAAAGAAACGGGACTATATTTTGTATATGCCGGCAATTTGCCCGGCATGGTTGAAAACCTTGAAAATACCAACTGCCACAGATGTGGAGAGCTGCTCGTGGAACGAAGCGGATTCAGAGTGTTGAGGAATAATCTGATTGACGGTTCATGCAGAAAGTGCAAAGCAAGGATCCCTGGAGTATGGAAGTAAATCCAAACTGTTCTGAGATGGGATATGCTCTGACAAGCGAAGAGAAATCATATCTTCTTCGTGTCGCGCGCGGCTCCATAGAAGCGGCGGTGAAAAGAAAAGTCTATTCTCCGATCAAACCAGCTGATCAGAATTTGGCAAGGGCAGCGGGCGTTTTTGTTACGATTAAGAAGAACGGCGAGCTGCGAGGTTGTATCGGCTTAATTGAGCCTGAGTTCCCGTTATACCAGATCGTATCGAAAATGGCGGTGAGAGCCGCTACGTGTGACCCGCGATTCGAATCGGTTCGAGAAGATGAATTGAAGGATTTACGGATAGAAATTTCCATACTCTCTCCTTTGAAAAAACTCAGCACCATAGAGGAAATTGAGATCGGACGCCATGGTCTTATCATCGAGAGGGGAATTCACCGCGGCTTACTGTTACCTCAGGTGGCAACCGAAAACAATTGGAACAGGGAAGAATTCTTGGAATATACATGCGTAAAAGCCGGACTGGACACGGAAGATTACAAGAGTCCGGATGCGAGGCTGTATATTTTTTCCGCCGAGATCTTCGGCGAAAAGGAATTGGGAATTCCTTCAGAGGATAATTTTGCAGAACGAAAATGAGTCAGTACGCCCGCCCGCCGTTGCGGGGTTATTCTATCCTGTCGGGAAGGATAGCCTGGCAAAAACGGTTAAGAAATTACTTGGTGAGGCAAGGGAAAACATTACGGGCGACGTTCCTAAGAGAATTTCGGGAATCATTTCACCACACGCGGGGTATTTGTATAGCGGATATACAGCGGCGCATGCATATTCTCTTTTGCATAGAAATCAGTTCGCCACTGTAGCTATTATTTCTCCAAGTCACCATGAATATTTTGACGGCGTATCTGTCTTTTCTGGTAAAGCTTATTCGACCCCTCTGGGTGAGATAAAAATAAATTGTGAAACCAGGGAAAAATTTCTGGGACTTGCAGGCGATGTTGCGGTTAAATCTACGCTTGGACATGGAGCAGAGCACGCCATAGAAGTACAGTTGCCATTTCTTCAATCGACCCTCGGAGATTTCGAACTCCTTCCAATCGTGATGGGCGACCAGAAGCGTGAATATTGCAGGGTGGTAGGCGGAGCGCTGGGCAATATTGCGTCTGGCTCCGACGTCTTGATTGTAGCTAGCTCCGATTTGTCTCACTACTATGACTATGATACGGCTAACGACATGGATAAAGTATGCATAAATGATATAATGAGCCTGGACCCGGAAATTTTATTAAGCGATATCGAGAATCGCAGATGTGAGGCGTGCGGCGGTGGACCGATCGCCTCCTCCTTGTACGCTTCAAAGAATCTAGGGCTGAATAAAGTTTCACTTTTGAACCACTGCAATTCAGGCGATACATCCGGTGATAAGTCGGCAGTCGTCGGATACTTATCAGCGATTATCTCATGATAAGACCGCTACGTCCTTTTTCCTTGGTCGGACCAGGAAGGGTGGGGTCCAGTTTGGCAATGGCGCTTGAGGGAAAGGGGTGGGAATGCAGGCACATTCTCCCAAAAGACAGGAGTGAATCGCAACGCAGGAAATTAAGCTCAGTATTTCCTGCTGCAGACATCGTAGAACGTGCATCGTCTCTGGCCGACGATTTTGAAATTCTGTTTATAGCCGTACAGGACGATGAGATCGAGAATGTGGTTGACGGACTCTTGGCTGTAAATAATATCTCCTGGAAATCAAAAGTTGTGCTCCACACGAGCGGTGTCAAAAGCGTTGGGCTCCTTCAGCCGCTCAGGGGCCGTGGTGCATCGGTCGGCGCGCTTCACCCGATTGCGGCATTTGCAAATCGGTATCAACCGCGGTCGGCAAGTGAAATCTATTATGATTTTTTCGGTGATAAGAAAGCTCAATCAGTTGCACGACGGATTGCAGGGTTGTTAAACTCAAAGTTAATCATACTAAAGAACGAAAGACAAAGAATGCTGCTCCATATTGCTAGTGCGATTGCTTCCAACTCGACCGTCGTTGCCATTAGGAGCGCGGAAGAACTCGTATCCGGTTTTATCCATCCCCGGGACGCGAAGGCGTTGATGACAGCGCTGCTGTCATCAACGGTCAGTAATTTATCCGAAAACGAAGGGATGAAGTCTCTGACAGGTCCGTTGGCGCGGGCGGATATCGAAGTGATCTCGGATCACATAAAGGCGCTTGAAAGCAAGAAAACGCTGTTGCAGTTTTATAAGTCATGGTCGCTGCTCGGAATTGACTCGCTTCTTAGAGACGGGCATGACAGGAAATCTCGCTTGAAAAAAATAAAAGATATTTTGTCCCGGTAGCCGGGGCTCTCTCAGAGGAGGAAAAAGTGAAATTCAAAGCATTGATCGCAAGTGGAGGAAGAGGAACGCGGCTTCGACCGATAACTCACACACAGAATAAACACCTCATTCCAATTGCGAACAAACCGATACTGCATTACGCCATAGAAGCGGCGTTGTCGGCAGGAATAACCGAGATCGGGATCGTCACGAATGCGGACAGCAGCGAGGTCCCTCGTGCCATCGGCGATGGTTCGAAATGGGGAGCCAGGATAACCTACATTCCCCAGGAAGCACCTCTTGGACTTGCTCACGTCGTGAAAATCTCTCGAGACTTCATCGGTACCGACAATTTCATTTTCTATCTCGGCGACAACATGGTGGTGGGCGGAGTGAAGCGATACCTTGAAGAATTTGAGAAGAGCAAGGCGAATTGCTTTCTCACCCTTGCGAAAGTCAAAGACCCAGAAAGGTTCGGAGTTCCGCAGATAAAAAATAGAATGATCGTGAGAGTCGAAGAGAAGCCGAAGCGTCCGAAGAGCAGTTATGCCGTGGCAGGAATTTATATTTATGATCGGCACATTTTCGATGCCGTGAATAAAATAAAGCCGAGTGCGCGCGGGGAATTAGAAATATCGGATGCACATCAATATTTAATCGACCATGGTTACAAGGTCGGGTACGCTGAGATAACAGGATGGTGGAAGGACACGGGTAAGCCGGCCGATCTCCTCGAAGCCAACAGACTTGTACTTGAGAACAGCGAGCCGTCTATCGAAGCGGGCGTAGAAGTAGACTCACACAGCGACATCGCCGGAAGAGTGATTTTGCAGAAAGGATGCAAGATTTCAGGGAGCAAAATTCGAGGACCTGTAATCATTGGCGAAAATGCCGTTATTGAAAATAGTTATATCGGTCCTTTTACCTCTGTAGGAGCGCGCTCCCAGGTAAAGAACAGCGAAGTGGAGTATAGCATAGTTCTGAAGGAGTGCAAGATTTTGGATGCCGGCATGCGCATCGAGGGGAGTCTTCTCGGAAACGGTGTGGAGATCGTCAGGGCTGACGGCAAACCGCGCGTGCAGCGCTTCATGATCGGTGATCAGAGCAGGGTGGAAGTACCGTGAAGTTCTTGGCTGTGCCGTCTGGGGTCTTCCTGACGAATAGGGATTTACGAGTTTATCTCGTTTAGACAGATACTCAAGCATAGTTCGTAACTGTGAAATGCTTCAGGATATACCCCCTTTTCTGTCATTCGATGTGACGGCGATATCAATCACTCTTTCATAACCCAAGTATTTTCTTTAAATTATTTCTATTATGGAGAGCAAGGTCAACAAGCCCCGCGTTATCGCAGCCATGAGTGGAGGAGTAGACTCTTCACTTGCCGCGGTTCTCATGATGGAACAAGGATACGACGTCATAGGCGTGACGATCAAAACGTATAACTATGAGGATGTGGGAGGAAACAGCGATTCCACCTGCTGCTCGATTGACGGAATCAATATGGCAAGGAGCATCGCGGAGAAATTTGGTTTCCCTCATTATGTTTTCGATTTCAGCGAGAGGTTTAGAAAGGAAGTTATCGACGGCTTTGTCGAAGAATATCTTTCCGGGAGAACCCCGAACCCTTGCGTCGTCTGCAATCAAAAAATCAAATGGGCGTATCTTATCGAGAAAGCAACCAGCCTCTGCGCCGACTACATTTGCACCGGCCATTATGCAAAAGTTCGATTTGATAAAGGCGCACGTAGATTCGTCATATCGAAAGGCAGCGATGCTGCGAAAGACCAATCCTATGCCCTCTACGGAATTAGCCAGGACAACTTGAGCAAAACAATTTTTCCGCTGGCCGGGCTCACCAAACCTCAGGTTCGCGAACTCGCATTGAAGTACGGATTGGCAAGTTATAACAAACCCGAGAGCTATGAAATATGCTTCGTCTCAGATAACAACTACATGCGATTTCTGAAGGAAGTGGTTCCGGGATTAGAAACCCGTATCTCCAACGGCGAAATTCTTTTCGAAGGGAAGCCGATCGGGAAACATCATGGGTATCCTTTTTACACGATCGGGCAGAGAAAGGGACTCGGCATTAGTCACAGTGAAGCATTGTACGTCAGGAATATCGATGCGAAAACCAACACAATCGAAGTGGATATTGACGAGAGACTGTTTGCAAGAAGACTCGTCGCCAATCACATAAATTTTGTGAAATACCCGGCATTGAGCGACGGGAAAATATATAACGGGAAAATCAGATATAAAGATAACGGAGCCGATTGCATTGCAAAACAGACTGACAATGACGAAATTACAGTTGAATTCACAAATCCTCGGAGGGCAATGACACCCGGGCAAAGTGTAGTACTTTACGAAGATGAAGATGTGGTAGCAGGTGGAATTATATTGAAAGTGTTAGGCTAAAATGGCAAAGTATTCGATCCTAATCGCCGATGATGACGATTCGCAGCGCAACGTTCAAAAGTTGATCTTGGATGAAGTTGCGAAAGCTCTGAAGTCGGAATTCAAAATCGACGAGGCAGCGGACAGTCTTGAGACGAGAAGATGTCTTAGCACAAATGTTTACGACCTGATCATACTTGACAACGAATTCATGGATGATCTAAAGCCGGGACATTTGCCGGGGATCGCTATTCTGCAGCTCATGAGAAAAGCGGGGCCTAACATGGGGTCGCCCACCGTTTTTTGTACGGCAGATCCGTACAACACGCTAAGGCCGATGGTGGAAAAGTATGGCGCCATTTATTATCCAAAAGCAAAAGCGGACGCGGAAGAGATGACTCGAATGTACTCGAAACTGTTGCTGGAGTAATCTACTTTTCCAGGACCACGACGATGTGATCCGATTTATCGAGGAATTTTGTCAGAGGGTAGTCGATTGATCTCCATATCCAGAGCGGTAGCTTGTAAAACAAGCGGGGTGCCCGCAGAAGCACAAGAAGTTTGCTTCCGAAAAGGTAGGATCTTTTCTCAACGTCGGGGAAGAATGAAAGCAATGTCTTTCTATCAAACGTGTGAAGGTGGGCATTGACCGGCGTAGCCTGGTTGCAGTGAATGCAAAGCGTGTAGCGTAGCCTTTCTCTGTAGGGGGTGGATACGATTGCCTTACCTCCTTTTCCCAGGACTCTCCATATTTCCTCTGCGGCGGATCCGGGTGAGTTGAGGTGTTCCATGATCTCGGACGCTATCACCAGACTCAAGCTTCCCGTTTTGAACGGAAGGAGGCAGGCGTCCGCCAAAACTGCGCCGCTTGAATTTGGCCTCAAGACCTGCAGATTCTTATGAGAAAGGTCTACGAAGAAAATTTGTTCGTGAGCAATCTCTCCTGTCCATCCGCTCCCGCTTCCTACGTCTAGTATGCTGTTTGTTTTTCCTGCGAGCCTTTTAATGAACTTCCTGAAGATTACTTCGTACGCACGGCCTGTTTCATCGAGGTTGTTAAAATAGTCGAAAAGTTCAGCATCGGCTTCGTAGTGCGCGATATGGTCGGAGCAGCGATTCACTTCTCTTTGCCTGGATCCCTTCGAGACAGGTCCTGAATTTCATTTGAGAAACTTTCGTAAGCTTCATGGTCGTACAAAACGAAAGTGATCGCCTCCAGATGTTTTGCCTTCATAAGAAAAACAGCAGCTTCTTTAGTCATTATTTTTGCGGCCTCGGAAAGCGGAAAACCTCCGACACCTGTTCCCAGGGCGGGAAAGGCTAACGATATGATTCCGTTCGACTCGGCAAGTTCTAATGCTGACCTGGTTGCAGATGCGATCTTGGAGGAGTCGGTCTGCAAATCCTGTCCCATGACCGCTGCATGAATCACGTATTTTGCATTCAACGCACCGGCACCCGTCATCACCGCTCGTCCGACAGGTTTCGGACCCTGTCGCATCGCTTCCTGCTCTATGACAGCTCCACCTTTCTGTTTGATCGCCCCAGCGACGCCGCCTCCCATCCAGAAATAGTTGTTGGCGGCATTCACGACCGCGTCCCCTTCATAATCGGTTATATCTCCCTGAATTGCCTCGAGTATCTTTCCGTCGATCTCTACTCTCATCTTCAATTCGGCTGGATCAATGGAAGCCTGATGGTCATCTTCGTTCCAATGCCGATCCGACTTTCTATCTTGATCTCTCCGTGATGGTCGTCGATAATTTTTTTGACGATCGCCATTCCCAGTCCTGTCCCGTGCTTTTTTCCGTACGTGACGAAGGGTTCAAATATTGTCTTTCGAATTTCTTCCGGCATTCCGCTGCCCGTGTCCTGCAATTCGATTACGAGGCAATCTGCATCTGAGCGAGAGCGCACCGAGAAACTTCCGCCGTCGGGCATCGCGTCAGCTGCATTGCCGGCAATATTCAAGATGACGCGCGTCATTTTATCGGGATCGATCTCGATGTCGCCGGCATAAGAGCTTTCGTTCACCAGATTGATTTTTCTATATTCGAAATCACTTTTCAAAAACCATAGTACCCCCTTGAGAAAGTCGTTGAACTTCACGCGCTGTATGTTCATTTGAGAGACGCCCCGCGAAAAATCGAGCACCTCCTGTGCCATCTTGACGAGCCGGTCTATCTGAGTTGTTATCTCGTCCACGAGATTTGCCGACTCTTCGTCATGTGCTTTTTTCTTAAGGACTTGTGCGTAGAGCTTAATCGCCGACATCGGGTTTTTTATATCGTGGATTACCGAACCTGCCATTTTTCCGACGGCTGACAGACGTTCGGCTTTCACCATTTCCGAGGCAAGACGTGAATTCTCAATTGCAATGGAGGCGTGAATAGAAAAAGCCTTCAAAAATCTTTCATCGTCGGTGTCAAATTCTTCGCCCCGCTTGTTGAGAAGCTGGAAGACGCCGATGATCTTGTTATCCCTGTTCCGCATAGGAACGCACAGCATGTTTGTTGTCTTGAACCCTGTGCGTCTGTCAAATTCGGGGTTGAATCGCAGATCGTTATAAGCATCTTTGATGCTTACGGATTCTCCGGTTTCGGCGACATACCCCGAGATGCCTTTTCCGATCGGCTGGCGAACTTCACTTAGTTCTCCGCCGACCAAAATCTTCGACCATATCTCCTTGGCATTTTCATCTACGAGGTATATCGTGCCGCGCTCGGCTTCCGTTATTCGAATTGCCTCATCGAGTATCATCTGCAACACTTTATCAAGCTCGAGCGACGAGTTTACAGTCTGGGTCGCTTCGATGAGAGCGTTTAGTTTCGTGATTTCCTTTTTGGAGATTTGATGGTGAGATTCTATTTGCTTTTTCAGAGTGTTGTTGGATGCTGAAAGCCTGTCGGACAACGCTCTGGCCATGTTCCATGTTATTCTTGGGAATCTTTGCATCAGCGATAGAAAAGTTTTCTTACTGAATTGGAGAACAACCGAACTTTCTGCAGCGGTCACGGAAGCGCTCGCACGAAGCTCATTCTTTCCATCGGCAACTGAGCTTTCGCCGAAGAAGTCGCCGTTACCGAGTACGCAAATCATTTCCTCTTTTTCATCGATGAGTTTTGCTACCTGAACGCTGCCGGATTTCAGTACGTACAGCGATTGAACGATTTCACCTTCTTTGATGACGGTCAGTCCGGCGTCCATTTTTTCTTCGCTCGCTGATGTTAATAGTTCCTTGACTTCAGCATCTTTTAGACCATCAAACAAAGAGTACATGATTCGTCTTATTCTTGTGGTTGGTTTAATGTAAGTTAACTCAATGTGGATAGAATCGCAATCCTAGAACAGACGACGTTTTTCACTGATTGAGGAAAAACACAGCAGTATCCGCAATACCAGCCTTGATTTTGACTTTGGCAAGAGACTATTTTACCCTGTAAGCTCAGTGCAAACAAAATTTAAATTCCTTGTTTTTCTTATTGCCGCCTGTGCAACAGCGTACAGTGGCTGTTTCCTGTGGACCCCCGTAAAAGACGAATGGCAGGACTTCACCGCCTATTTCAACACTTATTATAACGGCGAACACGCCTTCGACGAAGCCATGCTCGATGTAAAAAGCTCTCTCAAAGAATACAATATCAGTCTACTGTCGGGTCAGCAGACAACTCCATTTGTCATCAGCTCGAATGCGAAACAGGATTTTGACATCGCAATCGAAAAGGCATCAAAGGTGCTCCAGTTTTATCCGAACTCCGGCTACACCGAAGACTGCCTCTTCATGATCGGAATAGGCTATTATTATGAGGCCGATAATATCCGAGCGGGCAGAAAATTCATAGAAGAACAATCAAAGTATCCGGACAGCAGAAGGTTTTGCGAGGCGCAGATGTACTACGGCGAGATCGAAGTGAAAAATCGAAATTACCGAGATGGATATGACGACCTCCTGAAGGCCTTGGTACAAGCCGAAAAACAAGACAATTCCGATGTCGCCGCCGGAACTGCGGGCGATCTTGCCGAATATTTTTTGATGCAGACGGACACGGTAACAGCGGCAGCATATCTGGACACCGCCGCCGCATTTTCGAAGAACGACGAAGCTGCGGTCTATTCCTGTAAAGCAGGGGACCTCTTTGAGAGTCTCGGAAATCTTAAAGACGCGCGACGCGAATATGAAGCCGCATGGGGTGATGCGCGAGATATAAGACTCCGGTTTTATTCCAGGTACTTCCTGGCACGCGCCGAAAGACGCAACAAACAATTCTACTCTTCTCTGAGTGACCTTAAATATCTCAGAAGCGACGACAAATATTTTCAATACTTTCCTTTGATCGAATATCAACGGACGGAAGCCCTTTACGATTCTGGAGAGGTTTCCTCAGCGTTCTCGGAGTTTCAGAGAATCGATACGGCTTATTCGGCAAGTGAAGCCGCTACCCGAAGTGCATTTAGATTGGCAAACATGTATCTCTACAAAGTCGGTGATTACCAGAATGCTTTGAAGTATTACCAGAAAGCCGCATCTCACGTTGCAGTCCCGGTAATTTCCGAAAGGTCACGACAAATGTCCACCACTTTGCAGGAATATTCGGTGGATGCCTACAAACTCCATCTTGCGGACAGCATGTACCAGCGGGCGTTGAGTGCCGCATCAAGGAACGACTCGACGATCAAGCATTCGCAGGACGAGATAGATACTTTGTATGAACATGCGGCTCTGGCTCAGCAGGTCCTGGGAGGTTTCTTCTTGTTCAGGCTCCAGTTTTCCGATTCAGCAATCAGCCATTACCTGGCAATTGTTTCGCAATTTTCAAAATCAAAAGTTTATCCGTCGGCATTGTATACGCTCGGTGAATACTATTTTTCATCGGGTGACACCGCAAATGCTAAGAATTACCTGATCAAGCTGATAAATGAACTCCCGGAATCCGGATATACGGTTTCGGCGAGATCCCTTCTTGGAATGGAGCAGACAGTTTTTGAGGACTCATCGCAAGCAGGTTACGACCGTGCCATGAATTTAGAAAATGGAAATTTTCATGATTCGGCCGTCGCCGTCTTGAAGGGATTGTTGAAAGGAAAGAAGTCTTCTCTCGCCCCGCAGATTCTTTACGCGATTGGGTGGATCTACGAAAATGATCTCAACGTCTCGGATTCTGCATTCGTTTATTACAAAAAGCTTGCGACCCAATATCCCGTAAGCGACTATAGTGCTAATGTGAATCCGACAATTGCAGGATATGAGCAGGCACAGCGTGACAGTGCTCTGGCGCGTAAACATGTTGAGGATTCCATCGCCAATGTTTCCAAGTCAATCGCGAGTGATTCGGCAAAAGAAAGCGCTCTAACCCGGCCACACTTGAAGACCGCTTCGGAGGACTCGACAAATCAAAGGGGACGCACGATGGATGCGGGTCAGTTCCCAAAGCCTGATTCTCTCGAAGCGGTTCGTCCATCGAAACCGGTGACGGATTCGGTCGCATTGCGTCGAAGACAGATCGGTAAATGAAGGGAGCTTGAAAGACAAATTTGTCTAAACAGATCTTGACCGGACCTGTCCGGCCGGAGCATGAAGTCCGTGCAATCGAAACAGCAACAGTCGTTAATAATCATGAGGTTGCCGAGGAGGTTTTCATTACAAAGTTTCATTCACCTGTAATTGCTCGATTAGTAAAAGCGGGGCAATTTGTGATGGTCTCTTTTCCCGGTTGTTTCGATCCACTTCTTGCAAGGGCCTTTTCCGTCAGTGATGTTCAAGGGAAAAACTTATCTCTATTTTATTCCGCTGTCGGAAAGGGAACGAGGCGACTCTCCAAACTCAGGAAGGGGGATGCAGTGACAATAAACGGTCCTTTGGGAAATGGTTTCCCAAAGTTATCAAAAGGAGAAAGAGTCTACGTCGTTCTCGGAGGGTCCGGCGCTGCACTAGTCCCTATACTCTGCAGGTCGGCAAAGCGGTCCGGCGCCAAAATGACGGTTTTCTATGGTGCGAGGACAAAACGTCATCTGGTTGCTTTTAAGAATCATAAGATTCATCATGCGACCGACGATGGATCAAAAGGATATCATGGTACAGTGATAAATCTCCTCAGGGAGCATTTCGAGGAAGAAAGACCCGACAAAATTTTTGGATGCGGGCCAACACCGATGCTTGCTGCTTTACAGCGTGATTTCGATGGTGATCTCCCCGTATACATCTCTGTTGAAACACCGATGGCTTGCGGAATGGGATTCTGCCAGGGATGTCCTGTAAAAATCTATGACGGCCGGGGTTATTTTCTCGCGTGCAAAGACGGACCGGTTTTCAATGCTAAGGAAATTGAGCTGGAATGATTTTTAGATGAAACCTGCTCTTAAAGTAAAGATAGGAAATCTGGAGCTGAAAAATCCATTGATGACAGCTTCCGGTACCTGTGGGTACGGCGACGAGCTCAATCAATATTTTGACATATCTACGCTCGGGGCGGTTGTCACAAAATCGTTGACTCTAAGACCGAAGATCGGTAACGAACCTCAGCGCATCACCGAGGTCCCATCGGGTATGATAAACTCTATCGGCCTTGCAAACATCGGGATTGAAAAATTCATCGGGGAGAAGCTGCCGAGGCTGCGGAAGTCGGGTGCGGTGATAATTGCAAACATTGCCGCCAAGAGAGTGGAAGACTACGTTTCGCTTGCCGAGCAGCTTTCGGTTTTTGATGACATAAAGGGACTTGAGCTGAATTTGTCGTGTCCGAATGTTAAGGAGGGTGGAATCGAATTTGGAACCGACCGAAGGATTTTAGCGTCAATAGTAAAACAAGTCAGAAAAGTTTTTCCGCGAACCATGATTGTCAAGCTTACGCCGAACGTTACCCGGATCAGTGACTTTGCAGAGGCATCTGAAGCCGAAGGAGCAGACGCGGTTACGGTTGCGAATACTTACGTCGGAATGGCCATCGACATTTACAAACGGGCACCGAAAATTCACACCGTCACCGGCGGCTATTCCGGTCCCGCTATAAAACCGTTGACGCTGGCAAAAGTGTTTCACGTTTATAACGCGGTCAAGATTCCGATAATTGCAAGCGGCGGAATTTTCGTTTGGCAGGATGTGATCGAATATCTCCTGGCAGGTGCGGCGGCGGTCGAGGTGGGAACCGTTTTGTTCACGAAACCCGACGTCACCGATGAATTTCTGAACGAGATAGAATCTTACCTTTCAGCCATGAAGATATCCACGATCACCGAACTCGTCGGGAGCTTGAGCGTCAACATAAGCGATGCCCCGCATTTGAGGGCCATTTAGTCCAACGGTGGGTTTTATTAGGATTGGGACGACAGCCTTGTGCCTGGAAATACCGAGCAGACAAAGATGTGCGGAATCAAATTTATCCTGGGATACTTCCCATTGTTCGAGTGTTTCCTGTCAAATGTTTCTTGAACTCGATGACCAGAATAGATGTTAAATACCAAGGAGCGATTTTGACAACAGAAGGTACCATAAAATTCCTTTTCGATCTTGAAAAGTTCGGTATGAAAATGGACCTGCAAAACATCAGGAGGCTGATGGAGTTCGCCGGAGATCCTGACAAGAGACTTAAGGTGGTACACGTGGCCGGAACTAATGGCAAAGGAAGCACCTGCGCGGCAATCGCAAGCGTTTTGACATCGATGAAATATAAAGTCGGGTTATACACCTCGCCGCATATTGTCGATTTCTCTGAGCGGATCAGGATCGACGGCACGCAAATTTCTGATCCAGACATTGCTGGACTTGTAGAGTATTTTGAGCCGGAAATTATTAACACGCGTGCGACCTTTTTTGAAGCATCCACCGCAATGATGTTCAAGTATTTTGCCGATAATCGCGTCGACTACGCCGTAATAGAAACGGGACTTGGCGGGAGACTAGACTCAACTAATATCGTCGATCCCTTGGTTTCTATCATAACAAATATTGGTCTCGATCATACACAGATCCTGGGCGATACCTTAGAAAAGATTGCCCGTGAAAAGGCGGGTATAATCAAACAGGACAGGCCTGCGATCGTAAATGTCGGAACGGATTCAGTTAAAGAAGTGTTTTATTCAATAGCAGGAAAAAACAGTTCCGAATTGTTCTTCGTTGATGAAGTTGCTCAATACGAAAATCCCACCATGGATCTACATAGCTCAACTATTGATGTTGAAGTTTTGGGGAACCACTATCCCGGCCTGAAAATCGGGTTGAGCGGTGAGCATCAAGTTCAAAATGCTCTGACGGCACTGACGGCACTCCAGGTTATGAGGCAGCACGGAATTACCATAAACAGGGAAAAGGTCTACGAAGGGTTTGAGTTTATATCTGACAATACGGGTCACAGAGGAAGGCTCGAGATCATCAGCAATGATCCTCTGGTGATTCTTGATGTAGCACACAACCCCGACGGAGTTCGCTCGCTCATGGACAGCCTCGGCCCTCTCGGCGGAAAGAAGGGGATACTCCTGTTTGCCGCAATGAAGGACAAAGACGTAAAATCTATGCTGAGCTTGTTGCAACAAAGGTTTGGGAGCGTTATCTTAACACAGCTTCGGACTTCGCGTTCTTTAACCGTTTCAGAGTTGAAGAAGTTGTCTGAAGATATTAAATTACAATCGCAGATTTTTGATAATTCCTCGGAAGCATTAAGAGCCGCCTTAACTCAAATCAATAATGATGGATTTCTATTAGTGACGGGTTCCCATTACTTGGGAGGTGAAATCTTGCCGTTGATTGAAAAGACGAGCTTAAATATTCAGTGCCTGACGTCGGGACAGGCGTGAGTTTTATATTGGAAATGGATTTATTTATTCCGTTCTTTTTGTCAGAGTGACCCCATTGGGGAATTCCAGCCGAACAATGGATTTAAAAGAGATAAATCACGAGTAGGATCGTGGCTTTAGTCTGTCGGGAAATTTCTTCAAATGATAATTTGTAACAAAACCTTTAGGAGGTAGTTTTCAATGAGTGTAGATCTTGCAGAGTTGCAGGGAATGAAAGTAGCTCAGTTGCAGAAACTAGCAAGGGATCTGGATATCCCTGGGTACAGCGGATTAAGAAAGGAAGAGGTCATCTTCAAGATAATGGAGAAACAAAGCACCATCGTGGCAAAAGAGGCGCCTAAGAGTGAAGCGGCGCCGGAATTTCCCGGTATCTCCGTCAGCGCCGGCGTCTTAGACGTTCACGGCGACGGATATGGATTCTTGCGATCTCCGAAATATAACTACCTTCCTTCGCCTGATGATATCTATGTTTCGCCTTCGCAGATAAAAAAGTTCGGCCTGATGACCGGGGATACGGTGAGCGGACAAATTCGCCCGCCGAAGGAAGGTGAGAAATTCTTTGCGCTGCTTCGGGTCGAACGAGTAAACTTCCGCGATCCCGAGTATGTCCGCGAGCGAATCATGTTCGACAACTTGACGCCGCTTTATCCGAACAAGAAGCTGCACCTTGAGAGTGCTCCGGGCGAATATTCGATGAGAATCATAGATCTTCTCGCACCGATCGGGGCGGGACAGCGTGGTATGATTGTGTCTCCGCCTAAGGCAGGGAAAACCATCTTCCTGCAAAAAATCGCGAACAGCATCACGAGAAATCACCCCGATGTCCGCTTGATCGTCCTCCTCATCGATGAACGTCCCGAAGAAGTTACCGACATGGAACGGTCTGTTAACGCGGAGGTCGTAAGCTCCACGTTTGACGAGGAACCTCAGCGTCATACCCAGGTAGCCGAAATGGTTCTCGAGAAAGCGCGAAGACTGGTCGAAGCAAAGAACGATGTTGTAATTCTGTTGGACAGCATTACTCGTCTGGCAAGGGCCTATAACGCAACTGTCCCTCACAGCGGAAAGATCCTTTCCGGCGGCATAGATTCGAACGCGCTCATCAAACCGAAACGATTTTTCGGCGCCGCCAGAAATATCGAAGAGGGTGGCAGCCTGACCATTATCGGAACGGCATTGATCGAAACCGGAAGCAGAATGGATGAAGTAATATTTGAAGAGTTCAAGGGAACAGGTAACATGGAGGTGGTTTTGACTCGTGAGCTCTCCGACAAGAGGGTGTTTCCTGCTATTGATGTCAACAAGAGCTCGACCAGGCATGAAGAGCTTCTTCTTTCACCCGATGAACTCAATAGGATTTGGGTTCTGAGAAAGATACTCAGCGATTATTCTCCCATCGACGCAATGGAATTCTTGCTGGACAAAATGCGCGGAACAAAAAGCAACAAAGAATTTTTAAAGGCAATGAACAGCTAAAAGGGAGGTCCCTATGAGACAGGTCGTCATAGCCAGCGCCTGTCGAACTCCGATTGGATCGTTTCAGGGGACTTTGAGCGGGGTTACTGCACCACGGTTAGGATCGATTGTAATCAGAGATGCCGTCAGCCGTGCGGGAATTTCTCCAAAACAAGTGGATGAGGTTTTCATGGGCTGTGCCTTAGCTGCGGGGGTCGGGCAAGCACCTGCGAGACAGGCGGCAATTTTTGCGGGAATTCCAAATTCTGTTCCATGCACCACGATAAACAAAGTCTGCGGATCCGGGCTGAAATCCGTGATGCTCGGTGCGTTGACGATAATGGCCGGAGAAGCCGACATCGTTGTAGCCGGCGGAATGGAGAGCATGTCCAATGCACCCTATTTGCTTGAAAAAGCGAGAACGGGGTACAAAATGGGCGACGGAAAGATAGTTGATTCCATGGTGAAGGACGGATTGTGGGACGTTTACAACAATTTTCATATGGGCAACGCGGCAGAATTATGCGCGCGTGAATGCAACATTCCACGCGGCGCGCAGGACGAATTTGCCGCATTGAGTTATCGCCGAGCATTGAAGGCGATGGACAATGGATATTTCAAGAACGAAATCGTCCCCGTGCCTGTTGATACAAAGGACGGTGGCTTCGTCGAGGAGGATGAAGAACCACGCAGGGTAAAATTCGACAAGATGGTACAACTGAAGCCGGCGTTCGAGAAGGACGGGACCGTGACTGCTGCCAACGCAAGCAAACTCAACGACGGTGCGGCGGCCGTCGTTCTTATGGCCGAGGAAACTGCGCGCGAATTGCTGATCGAGCCGCTCGCAAGGATCGTGTCACAGGCTTCGCACGCACAGGCGCCTGAGCAGTTTACTACGGCGCCCGTTTCCGTCATCCAAAAACTACTGAAGAAATCCGGTCTGAAAAAAGAAGACATAGATTTATTTGAGATCAATGAAGCCTTTGCCGTTGTTTTGCTGGCGGCAAAACAAACGCTCGATCTGGATATTGACAGGGTAAATATTCATGGCGGTGCGGTAGCGCTTGGGCACCCAATCGGCGCGAGCGGGACGAGAATATTAACGACACTTATTTACGCGATGCGGAGAAAAGACTCTCACAAAGGTCTTGCCGCGATCTGCATCGGAGGAGGAGAAGCGGCAGGAATCATAATTGAAAGGTGAAGAATGGAAGTATGTAACGTAGGGGTGGTTGGTGCGGGAACAATGGGCAACGGGATTGCCCATATTTTAGCACTGTGCAAATTCAACGTCAACTTGATTGATGTTAGACGTGATGCGGTTGAAAGAGGGATGAACTACATACGCCTCAATATGGATAGGCAGGTTGCAAAAGGGCTGATTTCCGTAAATCAGAAAGATGAAGCGTTAAGTAAGATTACTCCGTCGACCTCCCTCGAAATCGGTGCGCGCGACATGGATTTTGTAATTGAAGCGGCAACGGAAAACATCAAGGTGAAAAAAGATTTGTTTCATACGCTCAGCGATGTTTGCAAGCCGGAGACTGTCCTCGCGAGCAATACCTCGTCGATTTCGATCACAGATCTTGCATCCGCAACGTTGAAACCCGACAAAGTTATCGGCATGCATTTTTTTAATCCGGTGCCCGTCATGAAACTTATCGAAATCATCAAGGGACTAACTACATCAAACGAGACCTTCGAGACAACCAGAAATCTTTCCTACAAATTAGAAAAGGTACCCGTGGAGGTTAATGACTATCCGGGCTTCGTTTCGAACCGTATTCTCATGCCGATGATAAACGAGGGGATCTATTGTGTAATGGAAAGCGTCGCCACAGCGGAGGCGGTCGACACAATAATGAAACTCGGAATGAATCACCCGATGGGGCCGCTGGCACTCGCAGACCTCATCGGATTAGACGTATGTCTGGATATCATGAACGTTTTGTTTCACGGAACGGGCGATCCAAAATACAGACCATGTCCGTTGCTGAAGAAAATGGTAGCTGCCGGATATCTGGGGAGGAAGAGCGGAAAGGGGTTTTATACCTACGAGCAGAAACCAGCGCAAAACTAACCGGTGTCGTATCTCCTTTCGGGCAAGTTGAATGATTGATTTTGATCTGACTGAGGAGCAGCTTCAAATCAAAGAAGCCGCCAGAGATTTTGCGGATAGGGAACTGGCAGGCGGGGCGGCAGAGCGCGATGAGAAGGAGGAATTTCCGTTTGAACAAGTAAAGAAGATGGGTGAACTTGGCTTCATGGGTATGATGGTCTCGACTGAACATGGCGGCGCTGGTCTCGACACCGTCGGCTATGTTTTGGCGCTGGAAGAAATCAGCCGGGCGGATGCTTCTGCCGGAGTGATAATGAGCGTAAACAACTCCCTCGTTTGCTGGGGAATGGAAAAGTTCGGAAGCGAAAATCAGAAAAAGAAATACCTTACGCCGCTTGCGTCCGGCAAAATCCTCGGAGCCTTCTGTCTTTCGGAGCCTGAAGCGGGGAGCGACGCTGCTAACCAGCATACGACCGCGAGGCGCGAAGGAGACTTCTATGTGCTTAACGGTACGAAGAATTTTATAACAAATGGCGTAAATGCGGACACACTTTTGGTAATGGCGGCGACGGATAAAACAAAAGGCGCCCACGGCATCAGCACCTTCATCGTCGAAAAGAAATTTCCGGGAGTAAGTATTTCGAAGAAAGAACGAAAGCTGGGAATAAGGAGCTCTGACACAGCGCAGATTACATTCCAGGACTGCAGAGTTCCCGTCGAGAACCGGGTCGGCGAAGAAGGTTTCGGGTTCAGGTTTGCGATGATGACCCTCGACGGCGGCAGGATCGGCATTGCCGCGCAGGCAGTCGGTATCGCAATGGCGGCGCTCGATGCATCGGTCAAATATGTCAAGGAGAGAAAAGTTTTCGACAAACTTCTTTACGAGCTCCAGGCGATTCAGTTTAAACTTGCAGACATGCACACGAACATTGAAGCCGCCCAGCTTTTGGTTTTGAACGCGGCTTTGAAGAAAGATGGGGGGGAAAGTTTTACGAAGGAAGCCGCTATGGCGAAATTGTCTGCGTCCAAGGTCGCTGTCGAATGCGCCCTGGAGGCGATTCAAATCCATGGCGGTTATGGATACATCAAGGATTTTCCTGTCGAGCGATATCTCCGCGATGCAAAGATAACTGAAATTTACGAAGGCACCTCGGAAATTCAACACCTTGTTATTGCAAGGGAAGTACTGGATTTGAAATAGTCGATTACTCTGAAAACCGTTCCGGCTTACTTTCAAAAGCTCATTTATGGAATTATAAGGAATGAAAAACTTTGTCGTTGCCGGCATTTTATTTATATCCCTCTTGCCGCAAATGCTTTCTGCCGAAGTTCACGTCCTGCCCACGCCGAAATTCGTCGATGAGAGTGGCAATGCCGTTAAATTCGGAAAAATTTCGGTTTCCTTCGATGGTCCGGCGAGCGACAGCGCATCTTTGATCGAACTAAAGAATTATTTCGGCAATGATTTGTTACGCCAGGAGAAGACAGACCGCGCACTTGTTGTCTACGCTCATCTCATTAACCCAGGCGAGCTCAAGTCCAAAACCATGCTTGATGGAACGGACCGCCGTATTCCCGCCGCTGCCCGGGACAGCGTACTAAATTCCGAAGATGGATATGTTCTTTCTTCGGGCGACAATCATATCCAGATCTTCGCGAATAAAAAGACGGGAGTCTTCTACGCCGTAGCGACTCTTCTCCAACTTGCGCAAAAAGAAACGGAAGGGTATAGCTTCCCGAAGATAACGATCGCCGATTACCCGTCAATGAAGATGCGGGGAATAAGCGACGATATCAGCCGCGGCCAGGTTTCAACCATAGCGAATTTCAAGAAGATCATCCGCTTTCTTGCAATGTACAAGATGAACGTCTACATGCCTTACATAGAGAACGTTTTTGAATTCAAAGTTTATCCGGAATTCAGCAGAGGCCGTGCGCCTCTCACTGCACAGGAGGTCGCGCAACTCGATTCGTTCGCAAGGCTGTACCATGTTGAGATGATACCCATCTTTGAGACTCTCGGACACATGGAGGATGTCCTGCAAAAGCCGGAATTTGAGAAGTATGCGGAATTTCCCGGGGCCATGTCTGTAAACATCGCGAACGATTCGACATATTTGTTTATGAAAAATTTGTTGTCGGAGATCGCTCCTGCGTTCTCAAGCAAATACTTCAACATGGCGGCTGACGAAAGTTTTGACGTCGGACTCGGTGCCAGCAAGGGCTTGGTAGACTCCGTCGGAATAGATCAGGCGCATGCGCAGTATTACAGGAAGATCTATGATGTGCTGAAGTCGCTGGGCAAAGAGGTACTGATGTACGGAGATATTGTTTTGAAAAACCCCGCCATCCTTTCGGAAATTCCCAGAGACATCACAATAGTGGATTGGGAATACGGGGCGTCGTTCGATTATCCGAGCATTGAGAAATTAAAAAATCCTGGTTTCAGCTTCATTGTTTCGCCCGCGCTTTGGAATTTCACCGGACCGTTCCCCAACTTTTATAATAGCTACGCGAACATCGAGTACTTCACGCGTGATGGATACGAAGCCGGTGCGGCGGGAGTTATCGTTTCAACCTGGAACGATAACGGTGCGGCCGAACTTCGTGAACTGAACTATCCCGGTTATGCGTGGAGTGCGGAGTGTGCCTGGAATCCTGAAACCTCCTCGCCCGCCAATTTTGAAAACAGTTTTTTCCGACGGTACTTCAGAACTGAATCGGACCTGCCCCGGATAATTTATGAACTCCTAAGCTCCACGAGCAATCAAATATCCTGGTACGAGTTCTGGCGAGCGCCGTTTATTGATAAGTTTGACTGGAACACGCCGGTGAGAGCGGCGAGCATTGAGTCTTGCATGCCTGAGGTGTTGTCGCTCATAAAGGATGCGAGAAAGAATGTCGGGGCGAATAAAGACATGCTGGATTTATACGAGCTTGCTGCAAGGATCAACAAGTACTGGGCAGACAAAGTCTCGGCCGTCACGGAGATTCAGAGTATTGCCACCGACAGCACCATGGCACCCCGAGACAAAAAGGAAAAAGTATCCTCTATTACCGATTCGCTTCTTGCATCGCTGTCAAGGTTGAAGAAAGATTATGCGGCTTTGTATTTGAGAACGAACCGGCATCCAATGCTCCAACTCATCGAATGGAGGTTTGACGATCAGATGAAGGAGTTGACCGCTGGTGCCGGGGCAATTCTATCCGGCGATTCTACGTTCAATCAAGTGCTGGCGTCAAAATTCATTTATTATCCGGGCAGCCGTCCTTACTCGAATGGTTTGTTCAAGATCGATTCGGCGACATTCGTGAAGACGATCGATCTTTCGAAAGTTCCTGATATCGATACGATTCAGTTAATCGGCGACACATATTGCAAACTCTTCATCAACGGCGTTAATGCCGGAGAGGTGCGGGCGAGAAGGACATTGACATGGGACGTCGAGAAAGAACGAGTGAGAGTGTTCGACATTTCGAGCTATCTGCATATCGGAGCGAATACTATCATGGTACAGGCGATAAACTATGATCGCAACGGTTCCGCCGGCTGCAACATCTTTGGGCAAATCGGGGACGACACTCTGGAAACTGACAGCACCTGGAAGGTTGCGAGAGGAATTGTTTCTCCCGATGGTCTGAGCGCCGCTAAATTTCTCGACGCAGCACCTTATGACAACGGCTGGCTTATTTCGGCTCCGAAGTTTTCGATCGGACTTAAGTCATGGATCGAAAGATAAAATCGATATGTACTTCATTCGTGCACGCAAGCACCGAGGAGCATACCGTTCACTAAAAAGGGAACGAACAGCGATCCCTCTCTTCGCAGGAGAAGGTCATGCGTCCTTCGCAATTTTCATAAGCGGGGGCAATGTCGGTAAATGAAAAAGATCTGACCACTAAAATTCTAGAAAGAAGCATGGCGAATCTATTCAAAAACATAACACCTGAGTTCATAAATAGCCTCAGCAAAGGCACCATGGCCGAGAGAATCGGAATCGAGATAACAGAAATCGGAGGCGATTACATAAAGGGGAAGATGCCTGTCGACAGCAGGACAGTCCAGACATACGGCATTCTGCATGGCGGTGCATCGGCGGCGCTCGCAGAAACGCTCGGCAGTGTCGCGGGGATGATAACCCTGGATCATGAGAAGGAATTCTGTGTCGGCCTGGAAATCAATGCAAACCATATACGAAGCGTCAGACACGGATATGTCACAGGTACGGCTCGACCGCTTCACATCGGAAGCAGGACGCAGGTCTGGGAAATAAAAATTGAAAACGAGTCGGCACAATTAACATGCGTCAGCAGGCTGACGCTGGCAATACTTCAGAGGAACGCGGAAAAAAATGAAAAGGTAATAGGAAAGTAGTTTCACGTGAGTGCAACATGGATCAAGGCGGGCAATATTCAAAGACGAGAGCCTTTTTCGTGCTTGTATTGCGGAATCAGCCCGTGCCCCGAAACTCTCTTAGAAATGGAACGACGCCGTAAGATTATGTCATCTGTGCAATGGATCTTTTCCCGATCCTGCTTTAACCCGACTTATGACTTAATGAGATTGAATAAGTAGACATCGTTCTCACGGATCTCTAATTCTTTTGAAAATGTTCCGGTAGAATTTACCCTTATGATTTCTTTGGATACGGCGGAACCATCGTTGAGTTTTTTTATGATTTCGACCTGTTCCTTTGTAAGCTGCTTTGGCCTGTTCATCGCAAGATAAGTAGAATACGGATCGTTCACTTTATAACCGACTTTATATATCTCGAGGAGGTAATTCCCTTCGGGTATCCCTGAAATGTTAACCTGCACTTTCCCTTTCAGTTTCGCCGGCAGATCGCGGACATAATACGCCTGATTGTTCACTGAATCTCCGGGATGTGTGTTCGTGAAATCCCAGAAGAGTACCTGGATATTGCCGTTCGAGCTTTTACATGCCCACGAGGAACTGTCTCCATTCTGCAATTCCATCTCGCCAAGTTTGTTCAAGAAAGCGAATGAGTAGAAGGCAGGTTTGTTGATGGCCTGATAATTCAGCAATCCGAAGCCGCCATGAAATGGTGTTAACCTCGGTCCCGCTTCTTCAAATATATCCGTGAAAGTCCAGTATGACATCGAATTAGGTGCGTTTCCTACCTGCTTGATTTTATCAAGCACATACGCCGCCTGATGATAACTGTCATGAATCGGGTCGGCGGGAGTATAGGAGGAGTTCCATTCGGTGTAGTGAAGCTCTAGATTGGGCATCGCAGAATTCGAAATCTGCTTGCGTGAATTCACAATATCTCCGCTGACGCTCCATGGATTTTTATCCAGTATCGTGCCAGTGTTTCCGGATTCATCTACATACCCTTGCTTCACTCCGTATGAATGCGTGCTGATAAAATCCAGTGGAATGCCGTTTGTGCTGCAGAAGTTAATCATATCGGGTACCCATGCAGCTCCGGCAGTCGCGGGCCCTCCGACCCGATACTCTTTATTAATACTCTTTATTGCTTCGGCGGTAAACTTATACAGCTTGAAATATTCTTCTTGACTTCCGGCCCAGAAATAGTTTAGATTCGGTTCGTTCCACACTTCGAAGTACCATGTCTTGACTTCATCCGTGCCATAACGTTCCGTGAAGTGAAGGACGAGATTGCGGATGAGATCCGCCCATTTTTGATAATCCTTAGGAGGAGTAACATTTCCTTTCCACCAGAAGCATGTTTGACTTCCACTGGCGAGATCTGCCGGCATGAAGCTCAATTCTACAAAAGGCTTCATCCCGATGCTCAGGAGATAATCATAGAGAGCGTCGATGTACTGGAAATTATATCCGGGATTTCCTTTTGAATCTTCCTTATAGACACCCATATCGTCGGTCAACAGTCCGTGCATGCGGATATATTTGAAGCCGCATTCGTTGTGCACATAAGCCAATTGCTGCTGCCAGTCGGCCCTTAATCCTTCATTAGCTCGGCCGGCACCGACGCATTCTTTAAACATCGTATTGAAACGTCCTTTTACTTTATTGAAATCGAGATTGATGACCCGTTCCGGTAAAGGAAAAGGGGTTTGAGCCGGCACGCTGCTGACAAGCAGGCCGATGATAGCGAGAAAGAGAAAACGATTTTTCTTCATTTTTTTATCCGGATTGTTTTTACGACTGTTGAATCTCTGCTCCAAAAACGCACTTTCTGTTTGAACCTAACCACCACTAATTGAATCTTCAAACTTTAGAAGATGCCGCTTTGCCTGTTATTTCTGATATCACTACCACCATGGCATCCACATCGCTGTAGCCGCCGGTCTTCAGTCTCATGTCGACATCGAGGAGTGATGCCAGGGCATCTTTGATTTCCTTTATCGAAAAGATTTTTGCTGCCGACGTGTACTCGTTAATAAATGGATTCCATTTCCCGAAAACGTCCGTCGAGATATCCTTCGAATTTATTCCCTTGGCGGCGAGATGCTTCATTTGAAGAAGATTCAAGAAATAGCGCGAGAGCATGAAGTTTATATAAACGGGCTTCTCTCCGTTCTCAAGCATCTTCGAAGCGATTTCCTGAGCTCGTTTTGAATTACGCTGTCCGATCGCACGCTGAAGCTCGAAGAAGTTGAATGTTCTCGACTTTCCAACTGCGGCAGTGATATCATCTATGTCAACATTCTTTTTGTCGCCGACATAAAGGTTGAGCTTCTCCAATTCTGCCGACAAATCACCGACTGAATCTCCGGTGAAATCTATCAGCAGTTCGACGGCTCCGGCGCTCAGCTCCTTGCCAAGAGATGCAGCTGTCTCCGATACGAATTCAGAAAGATCGGCGCCCTTAAGTCTGTTGAATGTAAGTGTCTCGGCGACGGCAGAAAGTTTTTTGTACGGTTCCTCCGATAGTTTTATTTCGCCCGCGATGATACAGAGAATATTCGTATCGGGCAAATCCAGGATGTGGTCGGCCACGTCAAGACGATATTTCTTATCCATCTTATCAAATCTTCTGATGAGCGTAAGCCTGCGCGCTCCCACAAAAGGGAAGCTGAGCATCGATGAAAGAATCGCTTCGGATGTCGTCTCTGTTCCATCGAAGATATCCAGATTGAAAGACCGCTCGCCCGGTTCGACGGCATTCTCGATCAGGAGGTCGGAAGCCTTGGAGACGAAATAATCTTCATCGCCATGGATGAAGTAGATCTTCTCGAATTTTTTCCTTGTTACCGCAGCAGCAAATTTCTTGAAGTCACTCATAGACAGGCCCAAAGTTCCAAATACTTAGGTCGAAACAAATTTCAGATTCCAGGTTCCGGTATTCGAGCTCGAATTCATTGCCTTCCCTTTTGAAGTCTTGTCTTGGAAATTTGGAGCTTCTTTGGACCGTGTAACTTGCTGTTTGAAGCTTATTTTTCAAGATAGGCTTTCAGAATATAAACCGGCTTTAATGGCACATCTTGCCCGTCGCGCGGTTGAACAGAGATGCCGTCGACGACGTTCATTCCTTTCACGACTTCTCCGAACACGGTATATTGCCCGTCCAAATGCGGGATATTTTGTATGCAGATGTAAAACTGGCTTCCGCTGGATCTGCGCTGCGGGTTCACTTGATCTCCTTCGCGTGCCATTCCAACTGAGCTTCTTAAATGTGGTTTCCCAATCTCTGCAGGAAGAGTGTATCCGGGTCCGCCCTCGCCGTATTTAAGCTTGTTCTGCGTCCTCGTGTTTGGATCACCACCCTGGATCACAAAACCCGGAACGATGCGATGGAATTGAAGGCTGTCGTAGAATCCCTGGACGACAAGCTTGCGAAAGTTTTCGCTGTGAACCGGCGCGTCGTCATCGTAAAGCTTTATTTCGATTATACCGTAGTTCGTTTCTAGTATCACATTTTGTCCTTTCGTGCTGCAACCGACAATGAGAAGTGAAATAAGAAATGGTAGGAAAACCGATTTCATGTCTGCCTCACAGCGTCTTATGTATTATTAAAAAAGTCCGAGCAAAAAACTTTTTCTTTGTGGAGCTCTCGTGCGTGAGCGCTTCCATCATGGCTGTCCTCTAAAGAACATAAGCAATAGTAGCCCGAGAGCGATTCGATAGACTGCGAAAATCGTGAAGCGATGGGATTTAATGTAACGTAACAGCCACCTCACGACGAGGAAGGCTGTGATTGTTGAGACGACAAATGCGATTCCGAGATCGCTCCAATTCTCTCCGCCGCCGTGTCTATAAGCATCCCACAAAAACTTGCCGCTTGCAGCGTACATAGTAGGGATGCCGACAAGAAATGTGAACTCCGTCGCCGCGGCCCGATTGCTTGTGCCGAGAAGCATCGCTGCAAAGATTGTTACTCCGGAGCGCGAAGCACCGGGGAAAATTGCAGCAACTATCTGTCCCACACCCACGGCGACCGCGACGTTCCATGTTATCGCGACCGTATCTGCCTTCCCGGCGGCGATCCACTCTGCGAAGATGATCCATATTCCCCCGATCAGGAGGGCCCACGCAACCGGCGTGATTGCGGTTGGCAATTCGAAACCCATCTTGGAGACGATAAGACCGAGTATACCTGTAATCACAAATGCGCCGAGAAGCTTGAAGGCATAATCGCGGTTCTCCGGCCGGGAGAATCCCGTTGCGAGCGACCATAACCGCTTCCAGTATACCATCGTTATTGCGAGAATAGCTCCCGCTTGAATGACGACGTTGAATAAATCCGAGCGATGTCCTAAACCCAGTTTCTCTGCGATAAGCAGATGACCGGTGCTGGAGATCGGCAAGAATTCCGTAATGCCTTCGATTATTCCCAATATTATGCTCGTGATGCTGTGATTCACAATATCTCCTCACAATTCGTATTCAGTCAAAAGTAATATACTAAACCGAGCGCGATTCCAACACCGGAAAAATCTGAGTTAACCTCGGCTGAAGTGACAGCTATTCTTAGCGGGGTTCCGTCTTTCGTCTTAAGAATCCCGGTAAATTCGGCGCGCGCATCAGCATCAACTCTCGCGTAGAGATTTTCTCCTAACTTTGAGTCCAGCGCCGCATCAAACTTAAGACCGAGTCCGCTCGAAGAATAGTTTGTTGTGCTTCCATAAGCAAGAACATCCTGGCCCAAAGATGAAAAATGGTAGCCTATCCCGCCGCCGAACCTGAGATAGTAGTTATCTCCGGTCACGACTCTTCTTACTGTAATTGTCGGAAGGGAGTAGGAATAACCGATCTGCAGGCCATTGCCGTTGGATTGGTTGGTGAGATAAGCATACTCAATTCCCAATGCCCAATCAGTCGCAACGAAATATTCGACCGCGGCCTCCAATTGAACGGAAGTGGTATATGTGCCTGGGGTTTGATTTCCCGTCGTAGCCGAAAAATACTGAGACAGGGACGGGGCGTCATAATACTCGATGCCTACGCTCGCCGCACCTGAGAAATCCTGGGCCTCCGTGGGTGGCGAAGAGGCAGCAACAAATATTAGAATTAATCCTATGATGTGTTTACTCATGAATTTTTCTTTCGTGTTTGCGACGCTTCGATGTATCAAAAAGTAAAAACTGCGTCTCCGGAATTCGAATTAATTATCTGCAGAATGGATATGGCTCACTTCTCTGCCTAAACTAAGACCTCAGTAGTGACTATCCAAAATGTGAGAGTGGAAAACGCCCCGTCGCTCTCTATGATGTCCGCGCATTTTATTTCACTCATTTTTGTTAATGAAGATTACGTACACTTCTTTGGGGCCGTGAACGCCTGTGACGAGTTCCTTCTCAATGTCTGCAGTTCGACTCGGTCCGCTGATTAAAAACAAATTGCTCCCTTTGAAATCTTTGTATTCATCCTTGAACAAATCGTCGAGAGACGGAATCAACGAACGTGATTCGGCAATGACGAACAATTTCGTTGCAAGGGCAGCGGGAAGTCTCATGTTATTTGAGGTGACGACCGTTCCCGTTTCCGCGATACATGCAATGCATGACGATAATGCCGAATCAAACACGGCAGCGTCCCGTTTATCGTAGCCGAAATTGAAATTTGATGACATACTGACCGGTACACTCACTTCATCGATAAGGTGTTCGTGACCCGATAGAGCCTCGTCATACACAAAGAGACGTTCTCCGGCGTGGCCTGAAATAAATTTCGAAGCGTCCTTTTCATCGTCGAAAACTACCGCTTCGCCGCCGAGGCTCTTCAACTCTGAGTTAAATTTTTCAAAAAGAGATGCGAAGCCACCATTCAATATTCTCTTTAAAGGGGACCGATCATTTCTTATTGCAACAAACTTTTTTGACTCCCTGAGTCCGTGTCTTATCGCGGCAAAAATCTTTTCCCGACTATCTTTCATGGCCTACTTATTATTTCTATAGATTTCTCTGAAAGATGAAGGTGGACGCTCCGGAATCTCCCGATATGCAGTCCACTTTTTCATGAAGGGTTTAAGGAAGTTCGCCATAGAAAAAAGGCGGACGACTTTTCCCATGAATTCATAGCGCCTCGGTCTGAGCATCACCTTCCTGAAATTCCTGAAAATCAGTCTCTCCATCCACGGCTTCTTTGCCAGTATCATTTCGTGCCGGAGCGAAAGAAGATGGTGGTGTATCTCAATGCCGACCGGGCAGACTTCCGCGCAATTGCCGCAGAGCGTAGATGCAAATGGAAGGTCGCGAGCAGTTTCCAAACCATAGAACAACGGCGTGACGAGAGAGCCGATCGGGCCGGGATAAACTGAGCCATAAGCATGGCCGCCGATATTGCGATATATCGGACAGACATTTAAACAAGCACCGCACCTGATACAATGGAGGACATCCTGATATTCCGTGCCCAGCAAACCGCTTCTTCCATTATCTAATAGAACGATGTGAACCTCTTCAGGTCCGTCTTTTTCTGTTTTTGTCCTTGGTCCCCGGATGATCGATATGTAGCTTGTGAGCTTTTGTCCCGTGCTGCTACGGCCGAGAACTCTCATGAAGATTCTCAAATCGGAAAATTTCGGGATGACCTTCTCAATGCCGGTTACGACGACATGCGCCTTCACCGAAGATGTTGAAAGGCGTGCGTTGCCTTCGTTTTCAACAACGACAACGTCGCCTGTCTCCGCGATTAGAAAGTTTGCACCTGAAATCCCCACTTCCGCGCCGAGGAATTTTTCACGAAGAACTTTTCGTGCCTCGGCCGTCAGAAATTTTGGATCACTGTTTAGTTCCGAGCCGATCTTCTCATGGAACAGCTCAGCAATTTCTCTTCGCGACTTATGGATTGCAGGTGTCGTTATGTGAGACGGCTTCTCGTGGGCGAGTTGCACGATATATTCGCCGAGGTCGGTCTCCACGGCATCGATGCCATGCTCTCCGAGAAATGGAACCAGCTCGATTTCCTCCGTCACCATCGATTTTGACTTGACGATCGTCTTTGCATCGAATTTTCTTGCAACCTCAAGTACATAATCCTTTGCCTCGTCCGGGGATTGAGCATAAAACAACTTGCATCCGTTCCTCTGTGCCATGTCATCGAACCGGGACAAGTACTCGTTCAGGTGAGAGATGGATTCTTGTTTAATCTTTTTCGCTTGATCTTGCAGGAACGGAAAGTCGACCTCCGCGAACGACTCCTCACGTTTATCGACCGCTTGAATAGTTGCCTTCTTTAAATTACCTCGAAGCTGATCATTCTCAAATTCTCTTTTGTACAATTCTTTGAAATGTTTAGACCCGAGCGCCATCGGCAATTATTCCGCCCTCTTCTTCTCTTGTGCTGTGCGGCTCATTTTATACTTTCTGACATTATCTCGGATATGTGCGCGAAACGCTGGCTCATCCCAATGCGTTTGGCACGACCTTGTAAGTGCATCAGACAGCTCATGTCGCCCGATACGAGGATATCGGCGCGCGTCGAATCGAGGTGTTTCAGCTTCTCATCAGCCATAGCGGTCGATATCTCGGGAAACTTCACTGCGAACGTCCCGCCGAATCCGCAGCAGACGTCGCTGTAAGGGAGCTCGACTAATTTCAGTCCATCTATTCTCTTCAGAATATTTCGCGCTTCCTCTCTTAGCCCAAGCTCTCGCAGGCTGTGACATGAATCGTGGTACGATACTACTGCGTTCATACGGCCCCTGAAGTTGTCCACTTTGATGACTCTGTTTATGAACTCGGTGAACTCGAATGTTCTAGATGTAAACTTTCCTATTGTGTCCGCAAACTGAGAGTCGTCAGAAAGCAAAGCCGGATAGAAGTTGCGCATCATTGCAACGCAGGATCCTGATGGACCGACGATGTAGTCACGCTGGACGTCAAATTCAATGTTCTTACCTTCAATAGAGGATTTGAATCGCAGGAATGCGTTCACTTCGTGCATCGCCATCAGCCGGGCTTCCTCGAAGTAACCGGAATTGTATGCAGGTTGACCGCAGCATGTCTGATCCTCGGGAAAAATTACCTCGCAACCAAGATGTTTCAGAATCCTGAGAGTGCTCTCGGCGACGTTTGGGAAGAACTGGTCGATGTAACATGGAACAAATAGAAAAACACGGATTTGCATCGGCAAAAATATATGCTTCGGACGAGGAAAATACAATTTACTTTTGACGGGATCACAATGTGTCACTCCGAAGGGAGTCTTTTGTACAAATTTGGAGATTGCTTCATATGGAATTAAGAATTGCCTGCAGAGTTGGACCGGTTGTGAAGTCGGTAGGCAACGAGTTAAATTGGAAAGAGCAAATTCCCGTCAGACGAAGGTCGCTACTGCCGGAGGACGCAGAACCTGCGAAGTTAACGTTAACACTTGATAATTCAGGAAGGGTAATTTAATTTCTTACTCGAGTGTTTAGCGCATGGACAGTTATTAATCTTGCATACGATCTGCTTTTGTTCGATGAGATCGAAAGAAAAGAGAGGTTTGTTTTTTTATTTCTGCGAATCGTCTGAATTATGAGTGACTTCCGCGCGAACCCAAAATGAAATGTTCAATTGCCGGAAAGGATGATGAATGCGACACTTGAAGCGACTTGTACTTAGTATTCTTGCGTTAACCTTTCTGAATACATCAGCGTTTGCGGGGACTTTAGGCAGCAACGCTCCGCGATTGTTGTCTATGGCGCCGGTCGATTGGATTATCATCATCCTCTATTTCGTGGTCGTGCTTCTAATCGGGTTTTATCTGAGGAAATACACCAGTACGGGCGAAGAATTCTTCATGGCTGGCCGTAAGATAACCGCATGGGTTGCCGGTCTCAGTTTTATTTCGGCGAACCTCAGTTCGCTCGAGACTATGGGCTGGTCCGCCATGTCGTACCAGTATGGTATGTTAGGCGCACATGCATATCTGATCGGAGCAATTCCGGCGATTCTGTTCCTTGCTATCGTGATGATGCCCTTCTATTACATATCAAGAACTCATTCTGTGCCGGGGTACTTGAAGCTGCGCTATGGAGAGGCAAGCCGCTCTCTTGCAGGAATCTCTTTCACCTTCATGACCGTTCTCGTCTGTGGTGTCAACATGTTTGCGATGGCGAAGATCATGCAGATGTTGCTGGGGTGGAACTTTGATGTCTGCATCTGGGTATCATCGATCACCGTTGCTGTCTATGTTGCATTGGGCGGGCTGCTCTCAGCCGTTTTCAATGAAGTCATGCAGTTCTTTCTTATCTGGCTCGGTACGCTGCTGATTCCCATACTTGGATTGATCGAAGCCGGTGGCTGGAGCAAGATGATGGAGGCCATCAATGCGCAGCATCCCGGAGAAAACTTCACCAGCTTATGGGCAAACCTCGGTTCCGCGGCAAACAATCCGATGGGAATGCATTGGACAGGGATGGTGTTCGGATTAGGCCTCGCCGTGTCGTTCGGATACTGGTGTACCGATTTTCTTCAAGTGCAGCGCGTCATGGCTGCGAAGAGCCTGAAAGCGGCACAGAACGGGACAATCATCGGAGCTGCTTTGAAAATGATGGTCCCCTTGATCGTAACAATTCCCGGATTACTGGGACTTGCCGTTCTGACAAAGAAATCGGGAATCGTCTTGGTGCCGGAAAGCGTTGCCCAGACGACGGGCGGTCACAGCTACAATGAAGTACTCCCGCTCATGATGGCGCGTTACCTCGGGCCGGGTCTTCTCGGTCTCGGGATCACCGCGATGGTAGCAGGATTTATGTCCGGCATGGCAGGAAACGTGAGCGCGTTTTCGACAGTATGGACTTATGATGTCTACCGGCCGCTAATCAATAGAAATGCAACTGATGCCCATTACGTCAGCATGGGACGCTGGTCTTCAATTATCGGGGTGTTCATCGCGATCCTTACTGCGTACGCCGCAAAGCTTTTCAGCAACATCCTGGTTTATCTGCAAGTACTCGTCATGTTTTTTATAATTCCTCTATTTGGCGTCGTCATACTCGGCATGTTGTGGAAACGGGCTACGTCTGCCGCGGGATTCTGGGGATTCCTCGCAGGGATCCTGACTTCAATCTGCGAGTTTATTTACGTTCACGTCTTTCCGGGGCACTTCGATCCTACTCAACTCAATCCGGTGCATGTGCAATACATCGCTCTGTCTCCGCTGGCACAGGATATGGCCGTCAACATGTACAGTGCTCTATGGTCGCTTCTCGTGTGCATGGGAGTGACAGTATTGGTGAGCGTGTTCACTAGACCCAAGTCTGACGAAGAATTGAAGGACCTCGTCTACGGTATGACGAAGATTCCAAACGAGGGTCCATCTCCATGGTACAGGCATCCGAAGTTCTGGGCTGCTGTCGTTTTGTGCGTCCTTATTGGCGTCAATATTATTTTCTGGTGAGGTGGATGCGATGAAAGAACTAAGACGAATAGAAATCTGGTTTTTTATTGGAGCACTGTTGACCGTCTACGGAATATTGATTGTCGCATCAGGGATATATTACTGGCTTGTTCCGCTGGCACATCAAGTGGCGCTGTCAGACCTCCATTCGGATATCTGGTGGGGGGCATTACTGCTGGTTCTGGGATTGATTTATGCTATCAAGTACTGGCCTTTCAGGACGAACAAAGGAACAGAAACTTGAGAAATGTGCGGGTCAAGAGAATTGAAAGTGACTCCTTGCAGTCAGCTACCGTGATCTGTAAGGATTCTTGAATTCAGAATATAAAATGAATAAAGGAATTACATTTTGAAAGAGAACGTTGATCGGCTTAGAAAAGAAATCACAGAGATCGGAATAAAACTGTACGAACGCGGCTACATTGCCGCGAATGACGGGAATATCAGCGCACGCATCAACAAGAATCGAGTGCTGATAACTCCAACAAGGATGCGCAAAGGCTCTATGAAGACGAGCGACCTCAGCATAATCGACATGACAGGTAAACTGATCACCGGGAAGAGGAAGCCATCATCGGAGTGCGACTTCCACGTAAAGATTTACAGAGATAGACGCGACGTCAACAGTGTGTGTCATGCTCATCCGCCGTACGCGACCGGCTTCGCAGTTGCGGGAGTTCCGCTCGACAAGATGATTTTGCCGGAAGTAATTATCAGACTTGGAGTTGTTCCGATCGTCGATTATGGCACACCGGGTCACAGCGATCTCTACGACCAGATTCATAAAAAATTAAAAGACCATGATGCTTTTCTTTTAGCTAATCACGGAGCGATTACCGTAGGCAACAGCGTCATGGATGCTTACGATAAAATGGAGACTTTGGAGCACCTCGCGAAGATTCAATTCATCGCGCATCTCCTCGGAAATGTGAATACACTTACGCCTGAGCAGGTCGAAAAGCTGATTCCGCTTCGGGAAAAATTCGGCGCACGAAAAGATTTAAGTCTGGAGTAAATGCAGAAGCTCGTGGACGACAAAGTATAGGAGGAATATCTAATGAGTAAACAGATTATAAAAATGAACATACCCGTAAAGCGCCTTCGGGGAAGCATGCCGAAAATAGGTATTCGTCCAGTGATAGACGGAAGAAGAAAAGGCGTTCGCGAGTCTCTTGAGAATCAGACGATGCAAATGGCAAAGAATGCGGCAAAATTCTTGACGGAGAGTCTCCGTCATTCGAACGGATTGCCCGTTGAGTGCGTGATTGCCGATCAGACGATCGGAGGTGCAGCCGAGGCGGCAGAAGCTGCCGAGAAGTTCGCGCGTGAGGGAGTCGGAGTTTCGCTTACCCTAACTCCGTGCTGGTGCTATGGAACTGAGGTGATGGATTCCGATCCATTGGTTCCTAAGGCTGTCTGGGGATTCAACGGGACCGAGCGGCCCGGGGCCGTATATCTTGCTGCAGCCCTCGCGGGATATTCGCAAAAAGGATTGCCGACATTTGGCATTTATGGCAAAGACGTTCAGGACATGTCGGACTCTCGAATTCCGGACGATGTCAAAGAGAAGCTTATGCGATTCGCCAAATCCGGACTCGCCGTCGCTGAGATGAGAGGCAAGTCATATCTCTCAATCGGTGGAACGTCGATGGGCATCGTGGGTTCCGTAGTCAGTCCTGATTTTTTTGCCGACTATCTCGGTATGAGAAACGAATCGGTGGATATGTCCGAGCTCGTAAGGAGAATTGACGAAGGAATATTCGATCGGGATGAATACAGAAAAGCTTTAGAGTGGACAAAGTCATACTGCAAAGAAGGTGAAGATGTCAACCTGGAGAAGGACCGTGCTTCGCGCCAAAGAAAAGATAATGAATGGGAAACTGTGGTAAAGATGGCCATCATAGCCAAGGATTTGATGGTCGGCAACGAGAAGCTTGCGCAGCTTGGCTTTAAGGAAGAGTCGATGGGTCACAACGCGATAGTCGCCGGGTTTCAGGGACAACGTCAATGGACCGACCATTTCCCGAACGGAGATTTTCTCGAAGCGATACTGAACTCATCGTTCGATTGGAACGGGATTCGCGAGCCGTTCGTGATGGCAACTGAGAACGACAGCCTGAACGGTACAGCTATGCTCTTCGGGCATCTTCTCGCCGACACTGCGCAGATATTCTCCGATGTCCGGACTTACTGGAGTCCTGCGTCCGTAAAACGAGTGACGGGAAAATCATTGAAGGGGAGAGCAGCAAACGGGATACTGCATCTCATCAACTCAGGCTCAACTTCGCTCGATGCAACCGGCAGACAGCGCTTGAAAGGGAAACCTGTGATGAAACCTTTCTGGGAGATCACTTCAGAAGATGTTGTTGCTTGTCTCGAGGCAACGAAATGGTGTCCTGCTGTCAGGGAATATTTCAGAGGAGGCGGCTTCTCTTCGCAGTTTCTGACCGAAGGCGAAATGCCCGTTACAATGAGTCGAGTAAACCTTATAAAGGGACTGGGCCCCGTCCTTCAGATCGCCGAAGGATTCACGATTGATCTCCCCGCCGCCGTCCATAGAAAACTCGACCGTAGAACGAATCCGACCTGGCCCACGACATGGTTTGCTCCGATACTGACCGGGAAAGGGGCGTTCACCGACGTTTACTCGGTCATGGCAAACTGGGGAGCCAACCATGGTGCGATAAGCTATGGACACATCGGTCATAAGCTCATAACGCTGGCCTCGATGCTTCGTATCCCGGTGAACATGCACAACGTTTCTCACGAAAGAATTTACAGGCCGAGTGCGTGGAGTGGCTTCGGGACGCAAGACTTGGAAGGTGCCGATTTCAGAGCGTGCAAAAATTTCGGACCGCTCTACGGGAAAGGCTGATGAAACTGATTCGAAGAATATTCCTGCAAAGCATTGAAGGAATCGTGTCTGCCATGTGTACTTTGCGGGGAAACAAGGACAGAGCCGGCTAGCTCCATGTCTGTCTCGAAGTTTCTCGCTGTAGATCTCGGCGCTGAAAGCGGAAGAGCTTTCGTCGGAGTTTTGAATGACCGAAACATCCATCTCGAAGAAATCCACAGGTTTCCTAATATCCCCATAGTTGTTTCGGGTCATCTCCATTGGGATGCCGTCGCCTTGTTCAAAGAAATTAAGAAGTCGCTCCGGCTTGCGGTGCAAAAAGGACACGAGGACATCGAGTCTCTAGGCATCGATACCTGGGGAGTGGATTTCGGACTCGTGAAAAGGGAAGATGGCGCAGTCGACTCTCCATTTACTTACAGGGATTCACGAACAAATGGAATGATGGAAAAAGTTTTCGAGAGAATTTCGGGGGAAGAAATCTACGCAAGAACGGGCATCCAGCTCATGCAGATTAATTCACTTTATCAGCTGTATAGTGTGAAGCAGCAGTCCGGCGGGAGGGTCGACGGATTCGACAAACTCCTCTTCATGCCGGACCTGATGAATTATTTTCTGACGGGGAACAAATTTTCCGAATACACCATTGCCTCCACTTCCCAGATGCTGAGTGCGAGCTCGAAGGAATGGGACAAAGAAATCTTTTCTAAACTCGATTTGCCAATAGATATCATGGCTCAGGTCGTCCAGCCAGGAACGGTAATTGGCACGCCGCTGCCCTCAATTATGAAAGAGTCGGGTATGAAAAGAAGAATCAACGTTGTCGCGGTCGGGAGCCATGATACCGCGAGTGCGATTGCGGCCGTACCGGCTATCGAAGGACATTGGGCATATCTCAGCTCCGGCACCTGGTCGCTCATCGGCATCGAAGCGGAACAGCCGATCATCAACGAACTCTCTCGCTCGAGTAATTTCACAAACGAAGGCGGAGTCGGAGGGAAAATAACTTTTTTGCAAAACATCATGGGCTTGTGGCTGCTGCAGGAAGTGAGAAGGAGCTGGGAGAAGAAAGGCGACCAATATAGCTATGATGAACTTGCAGCGATGGCGCGTGATACGAAGGAGTTCAAGTGTCTTGTGAATCCGAGCGACAATTCGTTCTTGAATCCTCCGAACATGCAGGTGGCGATCGTTGACTTCTGCAAGAAGACAAATCAACCGTGTCCTGAAACAAAAGGCGAAATTGTCCGATGTATATTTGAGAGTCTGGCTTTCAGCTACAGATCGGCGTTGAAAAAGATAAGACAGATCACGAGCCGTCCTGTTGAAAAACTGCATATCGTCGGCGGCGGATGTCAAAACGAGATGTTAAACCAATTCACCGCGGATTCCACCGATATTCCTGTGGTCGCTGGACCCGTCGAGGCGACGGCGCTCGGGAATATACTGGTACAGGCGATGTCAAGCGGAAAGGTCAATTCACTTGAAGAAGGCAGGAAAATTGGCGGCAAATCGTTCCCATTGAAGAAATACTTTCCTCAACAATCGGAGAAGTGGGGTGAGGTGTATGAAAGAATCCCGTTCAGTTTCTGAATGAATAACAGGTAAACATCATGGCACTAAATCAGAACAGTTTTAAAAACGTAAGTTATTTATGGAGCGAAGCGAAAGCGTCCGAGCTCAGCGGAGACGAAGTGGCCTTATTGGTCTACCGCTCAAACCTCCTGGGGACGGACCTCAGGATCACAAACTACGGCGGCGGAAACACCTCATGCAAAGCCGTCGGCAAGGATCCGCTGATGGGAAAAGATGTGGAAGTCATGTGGGTGAAAGGATCGGGCGGAGACCTTGGAACCATGACTAAGAGCGGCCTGGCTGCGCTCTATGTCGATCGGCTCAGGAATTTGCAGAATATCTATCGGGGCATCAAACATGAAGATGAAATGGTTGAGCTCTTCAACCATTGCATATTCGATCTCAACTCGAAGGCCCCGTCGATCGATACGCCGCTCCATGGTTTTCTTCCTTTCAAACACATCGATCACATGCATCCCGACGCAGCCATCGCGATCGCCGCCTCGAAGGACGGGAAAAAGATTATCACGGATTTGTTCGGCGGCATGGTAGGCTGGATAGAATGGCAGCGTCCCGGCTTCGATTTGGCTCTGAAGCTCAAAAAATTTGTAGATGAACATTCCGGAAGCCGCGGGCTCATCCTCGCCTCGCACGGCCTATTTACCTGGGGCGACACTTCATATTCATGCTATGTGAATACTCTGGATGTCATTGAAAAATGCGCCGAGTACATAAATGAAAAAGTCCGCAAGCAACGCTCAGTGTTCGGTGGAGTGAAAGTTAAGTCGCTTGCCAGAGAGGAGCGGTTGAGGAGTGCCGCATGGCTGTCGCCGATTCTGAGAGGCTATTGTTCTTCGCAGACTAAGATGGTCGGCCACTTCACGGATGAAGAAGCGGTGCTTGAGTTTGTCAATTCGAAAAATCTCGATAGACTGGCGGAGATGGGCACGAGCTGCCCTGACCATTTTCTGCGCACGAAGATCAGACCTCTGGTCCTCAAATTGAAAACCGACCGGACAATGAGGGATGTCGGGGAGGCAAAAGAAAGGATTGCTCCTCAGTTCGAGGCTTACAGAAAAATGTATTCGGAATATTACGGCAAATGCAAGCATCCCGACAGCCCTGCCATGCGTGATCCTAATCCTGTAGTGATATTACAGCCCGGCGTCGGTATGTTCACATTCGCAAAGGACAAGCAGACGGCAAGAGTCGCAGCCGAGTTCTACGTTAATGCGATTAACGTGATGAGAGGTGCCGAGGCAATCTCAGACTACGTCGCACTCAAGAGACAGGAAGCGTTCAACATCGAATACTGGCTGTTGGAGGAAGCTAAACTTGCACGACGGCCGAAACCTAAACCATTATCCGGCAGGGTAGCATTGATAACCGGGAGCGCGGGCGGAATTGGAAAGGCGATCGCCGAGAAGTTTGTGAAAGAGAGCGCGTGCGTGATCATCTGCGACAACGACAAACAAAGACTCGAAGGTGCAAAGGCTGAGTTCTCGAAGAAATATGGAAGAGACGTGTTCATCGCCGATACGGTCGATGTTACTAATTCATCCGACGTACAAGAACTGTTCGATGAGGCGTCGTTAGCGTTTGGCGGAGTAGACATAGTCGTGAACTGTGCTGGTCTTTCCATTTCAAAGCCATTGGAAGGGCACACGGAGAAGGATTGGGACATCCAGTACGACGTGATGGTGAAGGGGCAATTTCTTGTGACACAAAAGGGTGTGGAAGTCATGCGCAAGCAGAACTTCGGCGGCGACGTCCTGAATATCGTCAGCAAGAACGCGCTTGTCAGCGGACCGAATAACGCGGCATACGGATCTGCCAAAGCAGCGCAACTTCATCTCAGCCGGCTCAACGCAGCCGAGCTTGGCAAAGACAGGATTAGAGTAAACATCGTGAATCCGGACGCGGTGATCACGGACAGCAAAATCTGGAGCGGGGCATGGGCCGAAGGACGCGCTAAAGCTTATGGCGTGAAGGTGAAAGAGCTGCCCTCATTCTATGCGAAGAGAACTCTCTTGAACGAAATCATCAATCCGGAAGATATCGCTAATGCCTGTTTCGCTTTCGTATGTGGACTGTTGGACAAGTCGACAGGCAATGTCCTGAATGTCGACGGCGGAGTGGCTGCGGCATTCGTGAGATAGGCCGTCAACGGCAGCGTCAGCGAGCGGTCTCGGTCGAAATCCCGCAAAGCTTTTCGCTCAACTCTTTGAGCTGCCTGCGCGCATCGGGATCGTATGCCTGATCAAGCGCTCTGGATTTCCTTTTCCCGTCGAAATATGTACCTGTGACTTTCCCGGTTTCTTCCGAGAGTGCGACATATTCAAGCGCTTCGGCCCCGTCTTCGACCGAGCTCATTGTGCTTCCGAAAAATTCGTAAACCATATTGGTGTTCATTAGAGTCGCCGGATGCAGGCAATTCACTACGACTCCCGTTCCCTTAAGCTCCTCCGACAGATCAATCGTGAACATTATTTGTGCCAGCTTGCTCTGCCTGTAGGCACGAAAGCTCTCGTAGCTTTTTGCGAGCATGACGTCGCCGAAATCTATATTATGCTGTCCGATCGAAGACACGTTGATGATTCGAGAAGGAGCGCTTGCCTTGATGAGCGGCAACAGGCGGTGTGTCAGAAGAAAATGCGAAAGATAGTTCACTGCAAATCTCAACTCATAGCCGTTACGGCTCAGCTCCCTGTTCCCGGTACCTCGGGGTCCGCCGCCGATGCCGGCATTATTCACGAGAAGATGGAGTTCTTTGTGTTCTGCGAGGACACTTTCTGCCATGGCATTTACTTCATCAAGAGATGATAAATCTGCATTGTAATATTCGAGCTTCTTAGACCCCGTTGACTCTTTGATTGCCGACAACACTTCTTTTCCTTTCTGCCGGTTTCGACCGTGCAGGAGAACTGTGGCTCCCCGGGACGCTATATGTTGCGCTGTCAACATACCCAGGCCGGCAGTAGAGCCGGTTATTAATACTACTTTGCTCAACAGATCTTGTGTCATATCTCTTTCAAACTTAATTTTCAGGAAGGTTTCAGTCAAAATGTGTATCGTAACTCACGAAGGATAATATTCGACTCGTCACAACATCCGGGACATAAATCCTCATCTGCAGTGCGTACCGTTATGTTTTTCATCTTCACATTCACGAATGTAAACATCTGATATCATGTGTAGTTCCATTTAATTCGCGCAGATCCCTTCATACTTGCCAATGTTTGGAATGATTGCTATCTTGATAAGGTTCAAGGTGCTCAGATCCAAAGGGATGACACGGACGGGTGGACTGGAAACGTGAATTGCGGAAAAGACTTCGACTCGGTAAATCCATAAAACACAATCGAATAATGGAGGAAAAATGAAATTCGTGGGAGTTGTTTTTTCGGCCGCATTCTTGATGGCGGTCGGTGGGGCACACAAGCTGGAGTACAAATCTACCGGTCCGACTCCGGTCCATTATAGATATCACAGCAGCATGGAGACTGTCCAAACCGTGAACGGCCAGAAGATCAAAGTTACACTAGTTTCATCTCAGACTCTCAGCATGACCAGCGCAAAGGCCGATAGTGTATTAGTCTTTTCGGTGACTGTCGATACTGCGGAGAATAAGATTACGCTGCCGGGTGGAAAGACAGAGAAGGTCCCATCGATCACCATTGGAAAGGTCGTCAGGACACGGCTCCTTCCCAACGGCGAAGAGCTTTCCAGCGAGTGGGCTGACACACAATTTGCCAAATCGTCGGCGGCAAGCTTGAATAACATCGGGGGATTCTTCTTCCGGCTGCCGTCCACAAGCGCCGACGTAGGTGCGACATGGACAGAGGATAAATCCGACACCACCGGCGCCCCGGGAACCGGCGAGGATGGAAGCATTGTAATCGCAGGAAAGATACATTACAAATTGACGGAGATGGAAGATGTCGGCGGCGTCTCGTGTGCAAGAATCGAGTTTACAGGAAAGTATACCATGACCGGATCGCTCATTATTCAAGCAAACTATGTTTCGGCTGAGGGCACCGGAACGATCACGGGCAGCTTTCTATTTGACTGCGCCGGAGGAAAAGTGATGAAAAGTGTCGGCGCATCGACTCAAAACTTTACCATGTCGACGGCTGGAGAAAACGGGATGTCTATTCCGATGAGTCAAAAAATAAAATACGATGTCTCTTTGGTGAAATAGGAGCGCACTTCCGTGATTGTCGAAATGGAATCCACGGTGACGAGGAGTCTGACAACTTCGCTCATTGTGAAAGCGTCCCCCTTCGCGAGCGGCCTATCGGATTAAGATGCCGTAAACTTCATTAAAAGACCGGTGCCTTTGGGATAGGACTTTTTGCCGCTCAATACAGCAAATACTTTTCCCTTGTATCCTGAAACCTCTTCAGCCCTTTAGACCACCCCTCGAAGATCTCCTCCGGTGTTTTTCCCGCAAGGATACCAAGCCGAACATCTTTTGTTCCACAGAGCCTGTCGAAATCCGCATCGTTGAACTTCAACTCGTCCGGATACAATTTGTTGATTGCCCACACAAGCGTCACTCCCATCTCTGCCGGTCTCAGAACGTCTCTGTCGGTCACGTCTATTTCGACGCCATGGCACAGCAGCCGGTTGTACTTCGGATTGGCAGCCGATGGACGCGATTGCGGTGTGAAATCTGTCGGCTCGAATTCGACGCCCGCAAGACCCTGACCGTTGAGGAGATCGGCAAGCGTCTGGGAATTTATGAAAGGCGCACCTACGGATGTAAAAGGATGATCTGTGCCGCGTCCTTCCGAAAGGTTCGTTCCCTCGATCACCACATCTCCCGGATAGACCTCTATTGAATTCATGTCAGGTAAGTTCGGTGATGGCGTGATCCACTTCAGTCCGGTCTCATCGTACCACATCCTCCTCCGATAATTCTGCATCCTGATGACTCTCAGGTCCGCCTGCACGCCGTTTTTCAACATGTGCTCGCCGTTGAACATTGACGCAAGCTCGCCTGCCGTCATGGCGTAAACGCTCGGGATCGGTTGTATGCCGACGAATGATCGCAGCGAATCTTCCAGCACAGGCCCATCGATGAGGTCCGACCGGATCATATCTGGCCTATCGAGCACGATATACCTGATATGGTTCTCTGCCGCGGCTTCGAGAGTCAGATCGAGAGTGCTGATATATGTATAGAACCTTGCACCGACATCCTGGATGTCGTAGAGCAGGAGATCGATCCCTTTCAGCATTTCGGGTGTCGGCTTGAGCGTCTCACCATACAGGGAATACACACGTACGCCGGCTCTCACTCCGTTATTCACCGGCGCACCAGCAGATGCGTTTCCGCTCAACCCATGTTCGGGAGAAAAGACAACGACGGAGTCGGCCACCGATGCCAGCACGTCGATGATGTCTCTTCCATCCTGCAGCACGCCGCTCTGATTGGTGATGATGCCGACCTTCTTTCCTACTATTGTCGGAAGGTCGTCTTCAACAAACACTTCGTCGCCGGTCTTCACCACATCCTGGCACAGCGATGCTGCCGGCAGAATGAGGCTTAACAAAATCGCTGCTGCCGGAAATTTCATACTCTTACGCTCTCCCTTTTTGATTAAACGAATCCTGTCTAAAACGCTAAGATATTTTCAGCAAATAATCAACAGGAGGTTCTTTGGAGAATCAAGTGCTGTTTCGAGCCTGCACCGGAACCATGGCTGTCGTTGTCCTGATGGGATCACTTCGGGATGAGGAACTCCGCAGGACGACAAATATCCTGTTAAATAATTATTGATATTACGGACGAGACATGGTACATTTCCGTGCGGCCGCAATAATTTCGAGGATAGCATGGGTGCGGTTTAAAAAAAGAAGGAGGATGAATCATGTCTGACACGGAGAGAACGAAAAGAAATTCGGACTCACAGAGCGACGCGGGGCCCGCGAGCTCGCTTCCGCCACCATTCAATTGGATCGCCAATTTCATAGACAAATATTTTATAAGGATGCCGCGACCGGTTCAGGTAGGAGTCTTCGTGGTCTTCGTCCTGTATTTCCTTGTCGGATCGGTTAAGCTATTCGCCCCGGAAATTTGGGACTCGGTTTGGTCGGCGGATATCGAGATAGAGGGTGTTCTGACAGGATCCGGCGGGAATGTAGTGGTCGATACCGTAGGCCAGTATTCATTATCCGGTCAGTCGCTTTTTGTTACTAAAGATTTTCCCAATCCCATGGTACCAACCGAATGTGAATTTCACTGGATCCTGAAAGTACCCCGGCAGGATATGGATCAACAGCGTACCTTCACGCTCATGGATGGCTTTCTTGAAAAAGGGGCCATAAGAACGACTCCGCGGACACTCTTGAATCACCGTACAGGGAACGAGGTTAAGCTGGCATTGACCGAAATCCCGGCGACTGTGAAAGTAAAAATCGACTACCTCGATACATCAGGTACACAGCTCTCGTCTATGAATATGTTTTCGGGAAATCTGTTATTCCCCCCGGCTTGGTATGGCCGCGTACAGCAGAGCTCAGTCAGACCTGATTCGGTCGGAATTCTTCTTGAGAGATTGACGGAACCGAAATATGCTCGTGTGCAGCTTCAAATCCGGCAGCTGTTGACAAATGGCGGATCTGACGTAATGAAGATTGTTGCGGACAGTCTAAGAAATGCTCTCCTCGGCGGACGGGTTTCGAATGCCGGACTCTACGCGCTCGCGCTGTCGGATTTCGATTCGTTAGCTTTGTTCTCTGCTTCTCCACTATACCGCAAGATTTTCGCGGATCCATTCTACGAAAAGGCGGCAGATTTGATTCGCACGGGCGACCAGCTGCAGAGCAACTACATGGCGACGCTGCTCCATAATCTCCAGGATGCGAGGAGCACCAAGTACGTTATCCAGGCGTTTCAACAGTCAAGCTCCGAATCTGCGCAGGGGTTATGCCTTTATGTTATCGGGGCATTCTCCGCAAACAGCAGCAAAGAACTCAAGAGCAGTATCAAGTCGCAGCTGCAAGCTCTCAATGCAAGCAACCTTTCCCAGACGATTCGTGATGCGCTGGGCCAAACAATACAGAAGTTTTGATCTAAACGCAGAACGGAAATGCAGCGTGGAGGAATAACCAGACTCCCGTTCCTATACTTGCGTTTGCCTATGGCCGCACGAGCCGATAGCCGGCCCCTCAGTACACTTGTGCCATGGGGTATAAATAGTACCTCTCCCTTGATGGGAGAGGATTGAGCCTGCCCGGGAATGAGCCGGGGTGAGGGAGATTATTCGTTACGCCTTTTCAAGGCTGTGAGTGATTAGATATTTGGCATCTCGCGAGTACCGCGCCTACTCGAGCAGCAAATTCCTGTACCCTGAAGGGCTTGGTGATGTAATCATCCGCACCGAGATCGAGACCTTCGACTATTTCCGACTCGTTCGACAGTGCCGTAAGTATTATCACCGGAATTGCTTTAAGAGCTTCGTCACTTTTTAAAGCTTTCATCATCTCCAGACCGTTCATAATAGGCATCATTACATCGAGTATTATCAAATCCGGCCGGCTGCGTTTGGCCACCTCCAGGCCCGCCTTCCCATTTTCCGCTTGAACGACCTGGTACCCCGAATGCGTCAGCTTGAACTTTAAAAGTGCTGCAATTTCTTCGTTGTCTTCGACTACAAGTATTGTTTCCACAGTAGAGACACCTCCATTTCCAACATTTGTAATGTAATGCGAACCTTTGCTCTCCAATTCCTTTCACTGCGAAAACAATGCCACGAATAAATAGTCCTTAGTGTGAGGATAACGCGGACATAATTCATTGATTTATGTTCATTTAGACATATGGTGCGAGATGGCTTTGGAAAGATCGGAAGGACTACAGGTAAATTCTTCCAATTGCAGTGTTCAAAATACAGGGTTGGTTCGATCCAGATCAGGCGGCTTCCTCTTTGGTGAATTCAAATTTAGGAATCTCGCTGCGGTTGGATAAAAGGGAGTTGGCGATGCCAGTCCGATAGGTACACTCAAGCACAGGTTCAAACAATGTGTCCGACGCGCCGGACTGAATGACAACCGGACGACTTATTAGAGTTTGTGAGTAAACTCACGACGAACTGAGTTGAGCAAGCTCGCCGTTTGCATTTATCATGGTGGTCAACCAAATTGGAGCCGAAGAGAGAACTTGACAGTAGAGCAGAAAGAGGGGCAAACTCAATAAGCACGTAAATAAAACAAAAAGGAGGGCAAAATGAACAACCATACCGAAACACGGTGCGTTTGTTCGAACCGTTTCTACTTTGTATTTGCTGCTTTCACACTGTTACTTTTCGCGACGGCAGCATCCGCACAATCACCACCCTTGGGATCTCCGACTTCCCGTTCCATCCAATCCATTCTAAATCCCGACGGAAGCATAAGAGCTTCTGCGACACAAGGGAGCTTCGATGCCCATGGATACACGATGGTTACAGGAAAGGATGGCGCACCACGATTCATACAGGCCGCGTCCGATCCCAACGATAAAAACTGGGATCCGTCGTTCACCGTTGCCGGAGTCGGTGGATTAGCTTATATAGCTGCGGTGAACGGAGACACGCTCTATGTCGGTGGCATGTTTGGCAATGCCGGCCATGTCGTCGCCAACGGCATAGCAGCATATAACTTGACCACTAACACATGGTCGGCGCTCGATACGACAAGCCCGGACCGCGGCGTAAGCGGCACCGGTGTCGCTTCCATACTTGTAAATGGCAACGATATCTATATCGGCGGATCGTTCAGCTCGGCAGGCGGCGTTGCGGCGAACGACATAGTGGATTACAACACTGCAACACGAACATGGACGGCGCTCGGTTCCGGCACAAGCAATGGAGTCGATAATTGGGTCGCGGCCATGTTGTATGTCGGGGGCAACCTGTATGTTGGCGGAGAGTTTACTCACGCGGGCGGAGCCGCTGCAAATTACATCGCAAGATGGGATGGATCCTCATGGCACACTCTCGGATCGGGAGTCGACAGTTGGGTTTACACTCTCGCGATCAACGGTGGAAACCTGTACGCCGGAGGATATTTTAAGAATGCAGGAGGTGATACGGCAAATTACATCGCAAAGTGGGACGGGACGAATTGGAGCCACGTCGGGACCTCTAAGACAGATCTCAATGGCATTGTTAACTCGATCGTCCTTGCAGGAAACTCAATGTACCTCGGCGGTGCCTTCACGACTGCAGGTAGCACAACCGTGAATGGAATCGCAAAGTGGAGCGGAACTTCATGGAGTGCCGTTGGATCCGGAGTAAGTGGCGCGGTGATCGGTCTCATGTGGTTCGGCAACAAGCTCTATGCCTGCGGTTCATTCACAACAGCAGGTTTAGTCACTGTTAACAATGTCGTGGAAATAGATACGTCCACTAATACGTATTCTGCGCTGGGCTCAGGTACAACTGTAGGCAGCAACGGCCAGCTTTGGTGGGGTACTGTTGCCAACGGAAAACTTTATCTGCCGGGGCAACTTACTACCGCGGGCGGGTCAAGCGCCTTTGGAATAGCACGCTGGGATGGCACGAATTGGTCGTCATTAGGCGGTTCAACGAACGCTCCGGGCGGAAACGTTTTTGCGCTCGCACTGAGCGGCTCCAACGTTTATGTCGGAGGATATTTCCCCACTGCGGGATCAATAGTGGCGAACAACATTGCCGTTTTCAACAAGAGCACTTCGACATGGTCTTCGCTCGGGACTACGACAGCGAACGGAGTTGACAGTCACGTTGATGCCATTGCGGTGTCCGGCAGTAATGTATATGCGGGAGGAGGATTCACTCATGCCGGAGGCCTCCCGGCCAACCACATTGCAATGTGGAACGGCACGAAGTGGAACACGCTCGGGACGACTCCGAATGACGGAGTCGACAACAATATTAATGCGTTAGCCGCATTCGGAACGGACCTGTATGTTGGTGGAGGCTTCACACACGCAGGTGGGTCTTCTGCCAACTTTGTTGCGAAGTGGAACGGGACGGCATGGTCGGCTCTTGGCTCCGGCGTCGACAATACTGTGTATGCAGTTGCCTCCGGGACAAGCGAGATTTATTTCGGCGGTCATTTTGCAAATGCCGGAGGGAGCCTGGCAGCACACATTGCATCATGGAACGGGTCGACCTGGTCTGCACTCGGCTCGCCTACAAACGGAGTCGATAATGACGTAAAGGCATTGGCAGCTTATGGCGACACCGTGTTCGTCGGAGGCAACTTCGCGAATGCCGGCGGAAGCGCCGCCAATCACCTTGCGAAGTGGAACACACACCAGTGGACTCCTCTTGCGGCAGGTGTTAATGGCAATGTGGCTGCTTTAGCAATCGACGGCACAAACCTCTTTATCGGAGGAAGTTTTACGGCAAGCGGACTCGTTAATGCTAACCACGTAGTCGAGTGGAGCATTGCAGACAGCTCATTCTCAACTCTTGGCGACGGGTTGAACTTAGGGTCCGATGCAATCGCTTCAGCCGGGAACGACACTTATGTCGGCGGCAATTTCAGTACCGCAGGAAATAAACCATCGTATTGCCTGGCCAGGTACAATCCCAACCTCGTTGCGGTAAAAGATCGACCGCCTGTTGCCGGGTCTTTCGAGCTTTTGCAAAACTATCCTAACCCCTTTAACCCGACAACGACTATCGACTATAAGCTTTCATCGGTCAGCCATGTTACTCTGAAGGTATACGATATACTGGGAAGAGAAGTGGCGACACTTGTTAACGAGACGGAAAGCCCGGGTGAATACAGCGCTAGGTTCGACGGGAGCAATCTTGCCAGCGGCGTGTATTTCTACCGGATACAAGCCGGTGCATTTAACGCAACAAAGAAACTGATGTTGATGAAGTAGAAACTGAAGTTGACCCTGTTATCCCCCTTCTCTGGTCCTTCCTTTCGTCAGGACAGGTTATTAGAGAAGGGGGCAGGTCAAATCTCATCTCCGGATCGTTGAATCTAAAATCCACATCGCTTACTTTTAACCGGATTACCAATTAGAAAAGGAGAAAATTTCATGTCTCTATACCATCTTCGCCAATTTCGAAATGCAGCTCTTGCGGCAATCGTTCTAACACTATCATCACAAGTTTTACTCGCCCAGACGCCGGTTCTCAAGAAGAAAGTGCCGACGAGGCAGCCGGCCAAGACTGTGCAGGGAAGAATCACAAAGGTCGAGGTCGGTGTTAAGCCTGCATCATACACCGGCCATTGTCCGAAGACATTCGATTTCCATTGCACAATCACTGTGAACCACTCACCGGTCACAGTGGAATATGAGTGGGTGCGCAGCGACGGCGCCAAAGGACCAAGAGCGCAGGTGGAAATCCGTCATGGCTCGGTGACTGTCAGCGACAGGTGGGAGCTTGGCGAGGGAAAGGAACACTTACGTGAATGGGAAATGGTCCATATTTTTTCTCCGAAAGATATGAATTCCCACAAAGCCGTTATCACCCTCAACTGTAGATAGACCACTTCTTGTGTTTTTTCGGGCTCCCGCTTGACGGAATGAATGAGCACTCCTATTCCCACACGAGAGCCCGGGAAAAAAGAAAAAGCAAACCTTGAATAGAAAAATATGACGTGCGCGATCCCGTTCCGCATGTCATGCCGAAGCTCTACGCTTCCTCTCGGAGTCAAGTCACAGCAGAGACCGAAATGCAGCGGGGATTAATTCCCAAACTCCAGATCATAATTCAACTGAAAGCCCCGTCCAGGCTGCGGTATGAAGTCCTTGATGACGGAGAGGTTGTCACGATAGACCTGGTTTAGCAAATTATCGCAATGGAGACTGATATTATGTATCAGCCCTTCCTGTGTGAGTCGTAACCCCGCACCTATATTTACCACCCCGTATCCTGCGGTATACGTGTCGCCGACACCAAGCCGCTTCTGACTTGCGGCCAAACGCCATTCCAACGTCGCAGAATACGTGTTGTCCTGGTAGATCATCTTAAACAATCCGCGGAGTGGCGGGGTAAAGGGAAGCGGTACGTTGTTTCGCGTGTCTTCCGCATTAACGTAATCGGCCTGGCACTGTAAAGCCATGAAATCCATCGGTTGAACTGCGGCAGTTATCTCGAAGCCCATCAAGCGGGAATTCGTCGCGGCAAATTGACGGACGGGAAGATCCTGTATCGTGTCTCCCCTCAGGTAAGTATAGATATAGTTGCTTATCAAATCTACGTAGGGAGTAAGCTCGAAAGAGACGTTCGTGAATCTCCCTTTCAGAGATGCGTCGATGCCGACGGACGTCTCCGACACGAGGTTCGCGTCGCCGATCGAGTACGTGTTGCTGGCGGCATCCGCTCCATCGGCGAAAAGCTCCTGAACCGTCGGAGCTCTGAAAGAACGGGCGATGCTCAAAGATGCGGTCATCCCAGATGGGAAATCCCGGATCGCACCGATAGATGCAGTCACGGCGCCGGAATGGCGCGTGACGTCGATCGTCTGGAAAACCGAATCGAGCGAAGCGGAATATGGAACGGCATGAATGCGGTTATAGTCATAGCGCAGTCCGGCCTGCAGGCGCATCTCGTCGCCAGCCAAATACTCTTCGAAAATATATCCTGCAAGTCCCGTCGTGATGGAATTAGGACCCAGCGGCTGTTCGCCTTCGATAGTCAGATTCTCGACGTTAGTCCAGAGCCCGATCGTACCACGGAATGGGCCGAACTGCGGGTGCTGGAGCTGTACCATGGCATTGACAGCCTGCTTGTGGAAGTGGTTTGCCTCCGGATTTGATACTCCCGTCGAGTCCTGCTGTGTGGGGAATTCCGAATGGTTGTAATCGACATAGTTTGCGGTCACTCTTATCTGCTGGATTGCCGGGCCGTCCACCACAAAAAGGCTTCGCGCCTCGACGGAGTTTTTGGTCTGGTCGATGAGAGATGTAGTAGGCGGATCGTCGATCCAGTCCGGATTCGGCGGCGTGCCGGGAATACCGTAGCTCATCTCGTAATGCTTATATCCGACCCCGACCATTCCGAAATCGCCCTGGTATGAATAGCCCGCGCCTTCTTCCTGCGAATGATCGAACGATTGCGGCATTCGGTCGAGGTGCAGACTATTCACTCCGTCGAAATAATTTCCGGCAGGAATGCGGATATCCTGAGAATGAAGACCTCCTGCAGAAATGCCGAGCGCATGCCCGCCGCTGCTGTAAATAGTGTTGAGATAACCCGTATATTCGTCGCTCGCACTGTTGCCTGACAACGATACGCGGCCCGAAACCGGACTCGAAGATGCTGTCGGAATTGTGTTCGTGATTGCATCGATCAGACCGCCGATAGTATTCGGTCCGTACATGATACAGGCAGGTCCCCGCACAACTTCGATCCGGGAAATGCTCAGCGGCTCAATAGGCACCGAATGGGCCGGGTCGTAGGTGGAAACGTCGCCCGTGCGGAGTCCATTCTCCAGAATCAAAACCTCGTTGTCGGAAAGCCCGCGAATCATCGGCCTGGCAGGCGCGGAGCCGTTATAACGGACCTCAATGCCTGGAAGATCCGAAATCTTCTCAGCAAAACTCGAGCCGGGGCTGTCATGCAATTCGACCATGGACTTCGACTGAGCGGATTGATACTCTTTATCGGCAGGACGTGCATAAGGCGAGGCGGAGACTACTACTTCCGCGGCTTCAATTGCAGATTCATGCAGAGCGAAGGACGTCGTGACATCTGCGCCGGCTACTGAGACTTTATTGCTTGCCGAAGCATATCCGATCACGTGCACGAAAACATTATATGTCCCATTCGGTACGCCGGGAAACGTGAAACGTCCATTGACATCGGAGAAAGCGGAGCGATCGAGTTCGAGAAGCCGGATTGTCGCACCTGCGATGGGTTTGCCTCCCGATTTTACCGTACCATGGATGGCACCGCCGGTCGATGCTCCACGATCTGGTTCCTGTGAATATGCCTCGATGGTGAGCTGAAGGCTCAGCACCAATGAAACCAATAAAGGGATGTACTTCGTGCTGTTGAATCTCATTGAATTTCTCTCTCTTTCGAGAAAATATACTTAAGAAAACGTGCCATGTCAAGAATCCCGGGCTCAGGGTGGGATGGTAGCTTCTCGGAAAATCATTTCTCAACTATTCCTCAATGTCGTTTCCGAGTCTCCGCATCTATCAAGGGGGATCTACTGGGACCTCCGGCGGAAGCAACAACTGGATTCCCGCTAAAAGCGTGCGGGAATGACAAGTGAGGAGAGAGTGTACAAAGTCCGGATTCCCGCTTGGTCGCCGCTAAGACCACGCGGTGACAGGAGAACTGATGTCGGAACCTCTGCGCAATATGAGCTTGCTGCGTTTCATCGAAGTACCTATATTTAGACAAGGACATGGTGGAACCAGCACCATGATCTCAGTTGATGACTGATCCCCCTCACATGGATGAAGGGAGTCATCGTGAGTTACAGAAGAACAATGACAGAATCAAATGGGAGGTAAAATGGAAACTGCACGCTACGAGGTCAAAGACTCATCAGGCAATCCGGCCGCGCTCGGACTTCTCGCCTTCGGAATGACAACCGTACTCTTGAACGTACACAACGCCGGGCTCATCGAAATGAGCTCCATGATACTTGCGATGGGAATATTCTACGGCGGGATCGCACAGATAATTGCCGGTGCCATGGAATGGAAGAAAGGCAACACCTTCGGACTCGTCGCCTTTTCATCTTACGGATTGTTCTGGCTTACGCTTGTCGCACTTATCGTCATGCCGAAGTCAGGATGGACCGGCGCGACATCCGGAGCAGGTATGGTGTACTACCTCATAATGTGGGGGATATTCACACTCCTCATGTTCTTCGGCACGATAAGATTATCCAGGGCACTTCAGGTTGTGTTCGCCACGCTGACGATTTTGTTTTTCCTCCTGGCAATAGCAGAAGGAACGGAGAACGAGTCCGTGGGCAGGATTGCCGGATACGAAGGAATTCTTTGCGGAGCGTCTGCGATCTACACAGGGATTGCAATAGTATTGAACGAAGTTTATGGAAGGCCGGTGCTTCCTCTCGGTATCGTGTCGAAATGAGTGTTGACGGTAGTGCGGCAGGTGTATCTCGCAGTTAAGAGATGCCTGTAAATCTCCGGGCTGGAACGTTGATTCTAAAATCCATGTCGCTTCCTTTCGAACAACTTGGAGAAAAAAGCCTGGTGCGGGAATAGTTGACGGGATACACTGTACGCGAAATAAATCACGGGTTGCTGCAGCGAGACAAAAAATAGAAAAGGGAAGAGGTCCGAAGCTAAAGAAGCGCAGGGGAACTCCGATATATATTCAGTTAACAATTTAGAAAGGCGTAGAACAATGGATATCAGCAGCATATCCCCTACAACAAGTGCCTACCAGCTCGCTCAAACCAACTCCAACCAAAACATAATCGGACAACAATTCATGCAGCTGGAACAGGCACTTCAATCAGGCGACGTGTCGGCGGCACAATCCGCATACTCGACGATCCAGAGTAGTTTTCAAAACTCGAGCAGCGGGCTGGGCGCTTTGTCAGGCACAAGCCTGAGTGACTTCCAGGCAATCGGTACCGCTCTTCAATCCGGAGATGTCTCCTCGGCAGAAAGCGCGCTTGCAGCGCTCCAGCAGGACGCGCAGGCAGCGACAGGCTCTTCATCAGGTTCAGGCGCTGTGCATCATCACCACCATCATCATAAAGGACAGGTGAACAGCTCGATGGCGCAGCAGATGAGCGACCTGAACTCCCTCGGCAGCGCACTCCAATCCGGCAGCGCTTCTTCTGCGCAGTCCGCGTTCAGTGCATTGCTGCAGGACGTTCAGAACGACAGCGGCTCATCGAGTCTATTCTCGGGAAACAGCCAATCGAGCATCGACCTCCAGGGCATTCAGAGCGCGCTCCAGTCAAATAATTTGTCGGCCGCTCAAAGCTCTTACGCGTTTCTCCTGCAGGACTTAATGCCGACTAGTTCCTCACCTTACAGCACTAACCAGCGATTCCCGCTCGGGAACATAGTAAACGTTACTGCCTGAGGGTACGCATCGATCTTCATCTTTACAAGGGTTGTCCGGAAAGTTGATTTGTCTTCTTTATCCGGATGACCCTCACCAGTCACTGCGACCACGACCCATCAATTGACCCGTCATTGCGAGCGGCTCCATCGCGAAGCAATCCCATTCATGAAACCACAAAATAACGGATTGCCGCGTGGCGCGAGGCGCGCCACTCGCAATGACAAGAGGCTTTTAGGTTTGGGCTCCTCGCAATGACAAGAGGCATGAGGGAACGTCCTCTCAATCAACCCATCATCACGAGGAATGAAGTGACGACACAATCTCTTTGTTATTATGATTTGCGATGGATGCTGAGGTGTGGTATCTTAGCCCATCCATGAAAAGATTATTTCTCGTCTATATTATGACCAACAAAAACAACACCACCCTCTATACTGGAATGACGAGCAGTCTCGCCAATAGAATAAGACAGCACAAAGAGAAAAACATCCCGGGGTTCACGAAGAGGTATAACCTCACGAAGCTCGTCTATTATGAACTCTGTGATAGCGCGTATGGAGCGATAAGTCGAGAGAAGCAGATCAAAGCGGGGTCGAGGAAGAAGAAGGAAGAGTTGATTAATAGCGTAAATCCCGAGTGGAATGATTTGAGCGAGGGACTTTATTGAGCGAAACCTATAATTTACCCGTCATTGCGAGCGGTTCCATCGCGAAGCAATCCCATTCATGAAGCCACTAACCAAGGGATTGCTTCGTCGCCCTGCAAGCAGGTCTCCTCGCAATGACAAGAGACCTACGGGGTTCTGCTCCGCGACAATGACAGGAGGCATGAGGGAAAGACCAACCCTCTCACTTAACCCGTCATCGCTAGGGAAGAAGTCCCGTGGCGATCCCCCATTCATGAATCCAGCAGAATCCAGAACACCTCTAAGGATTTAGTCGGAAATTCCGAAATAAAGAAGGACGTATGACATTTCATGCATGCATTCATTGAAGAACGTCAGAGCAGAAAACTGAAAGGAAAACATGTATGGCGGGCCAGGTCAAGGCATTAATCGACAAGATCATTAACATGACTTCGATGAAGAATTTATTTTTACTCATAATCGCCGCAGGTTTGATACTCGATGGTTGTGGCGGAGGCCTTGAGATGACGATGAAACCAAGCACGAGTTTTAAACTGACTTCGCCGGTGGCAGTCAGGAGCGGCAACTTTGACGGTGCAGACCTTCGACCGAAAATTGAAGAAGCCTTATTTAGAAATGGAGTCAACGTCATGTCGCCTTCATTCGCCCGGACGGAAATCCAGCTTCAGGATAATTCGAACAACCAGCCTTCAAATCAGTCCTCACAGGGAACGTCGGATTCTGCTTCCGTTCACTCCTCGAGAATTAATGGGCAGGGAAATGAGTACTTGCTGGAATTCACATATGATTTCGAATATACCCTTTCAGGGAAACTGGTTACAGATTTCTCTGCGGCGATAGTTGAACCTCAAACCGGAGAGGTTGTTGGAATAATAAGTTATCACGGCAAAGGCGACGGAGTTGCGCCGGACGAGCTGGCAAACAGCGTCGGCAAAAAGATTTCACAGCAATTGAAGTGACTGCATAAACAAAAACCTCCTGAGCCTTATGACGTACTGCCTCCTTTGATTAGTGCTTCTTTCACGCACCCGGCAAAAAGCCCCTGGGGGATTTGTTCAGAGAATAAAATCACCGGACACTTAAGTGAATCTTTCCATCGTTCCCTGTTGCAGCGGTAACAATTTTAGTATCACCCGGATTGATATCGACAGGGTTCGTGGACGTTGAGATGTTGCCGTCTACTGTTGCCACGATCAACACATGCGTGCCGGACTCAACGCTGGCTACGCATACGCCGCCGTTAGCCGGGGCGGGGCCGCAGACGAGATTATTCCCGTTGTCCAGAAAAAGACAAAGGTCATACTGGGTATTGTTCTGAAGCGTTACTTGTACCGGGTCCGAGTTTTTCTGTGCCTTGCCGGAAATGGAAAAGAGAGCCACGATTATCATGAACAATAGTGTCGACTTCTTCATCGAATCCTCCTAATCTTATGTGAACTTGTACATTTTCGGAACCCGTTCAAGCCAGGGTTTCGAGTCAGCGGACGCTGCTATGAACAGCCGTCCTCAATCTATGGACAGCACAGTGAAGGTTCAAGAACACATCGTCCTCGGTACTGGTTCAGTCAGGACTTGAGTGGCTCAGTTAGCGTGATCTGAATAATCCCATGCGAAAATGGAGTCCCGTTTGGGAGGAGGAATTTTACGGAATTAGTAGTACGGTCGTAGCGATTTTTTGTCGAACGTTGGTTTGTCGTAGCTATTCAAAAAATCGCATATTCTCCGTACGGGACGATCCGCCTGTGGCGGACCATTTTCGCACGGCGCCCTTTTTCCCGCTCCGACATAATAGTCTTTTTATAGATGCGGGATGGCGCAAGGCGCTCACTTTTGGTTCGTTTTCTTTTGGGCGAGCAAAAGAAAATGAACAATGGAGAATCAACAAACCTTGTGAGGATTTATAGTACTTTCTCTTGTCTTGACACAAGAGAAAGTACGAAAGAGAAAGTCAAGGCTTGCGGAAAAAATGGCTGGAAATTCCCCCTCTGAAGAAACGAATAAACTAGGCGCCTTCGGCGCCGTCGGACAGTATTCGTTTCTTAAACCGAAGAAGGGAATTTCCTAATGGCCATTTTTTCCTGATGCCGTACGCTACACTCTTCCATTCCGATTCAAACTGAACCACCTAAAGGCAAATTGAGCCAGTACCTCGTCCTCTTTAGGGTTATTCCAAGCGTGGAGTTGGCCCGCCGGACACCACCTCAGTCCGGTGGGGGAGTTGTTTGGAGAATGAGGGGCGATCTCTGCTGCAGCAATCCCAATGGTTGTACCACGAAGCAGCGGATTGTCGCAGTCAAACAAAAAAACACAGTGTGTGCGATCCCTTTTCGCGGGACCGCGTGATGCCGAAGCTCACTCGCAAAGACGGGAGGCCGGTAGGGAACCCCTCACTCATTTGTCATTTCGGGGAGTGAAACGACGTGGCAATCCTATCAACCACAGGATTGTTCACTGAAGGTGAACCTGCTGAAGACATGACTTCTCCCTCTTATCTCTTTGACTTTTCTCCCTGCCAAGCGTTATCATTAAGAGTTAAAGAGACAGAAGAAGTCCTTTTTGAGAAAGACAGTCTCACTTGATTGTGATGGTGAAACCAGTTTCAAGTTAGACCTTGACTTTTCCAAAGAGTGTTTCTACCCAAAAATGAAAACCACAGGCGGGATGACGTCGCCTCGCCTCTAATGGAGTTATATCTATGAAATCACTCTTGTCCACTGTCCACAGGACCCTGCTGGAATCCTTCAGACTTTTTGTCTTCTGCGGAGTTTTATTTTTGTCACCCTTTAATTCCCGGGAGGCAGCGAAAGACACGCATCATTCTAATGAGGTCCAAATCGCGAATTTGAATTGCGAGTACATATCTAACCCGGCAGCGATTGACGTGAGGATCCCGCGACTGAGTTGGGAATTCAAAACCGACCTGCGAAATGTCCGTCAGCTTGCTTACAGGATCATAGTCTCTTCATCTCCTGAAATCCTCGCCGCGAGCAAAGGCGATCTATGGGATTCAAAGAAAGTGAATTCGAGCAGCACTTCAGGTATAGTTTATGCCGGGAGACCGCTGACCAGTCGGGTGAGATGTTACTGGAAAGTGCAAGCATGGACAAATAAGGGGAGAACCGAATGGAGCGAATCCGCACACTGGGCGATGGGGCTGATGGACAGCTCGGACTGGACTGCAAAGTGGATCGGGCTCGATAAATTGTTTCCTGGAGAAAATTCCGATTCCGCACACTCAAGACTTGCAGCACGATATTTTCGGAAAGGATTCACTATCGGCGACAGTGTGAAGAGAGCCGCTATCTATATCAGCGGTTTAGGGTTGTACGAGTTATTCATCAATGGTAGGAAAGTCGGAGACCAGGTGATGGCGCCGGCTCCTTCGGATTATTCCAAGAGAGTTTACTACAATAAATTTGATGTCACGAGTATTCTCATGAAAGGGGCGAATTCAATAGGAGTAACGCTCGGCAACGGGCGATTTTTCAGCATGAGACCTATTGGCAGAGGAACGCCTGTGGTCACGGATTACGGTTTTCCGAAGATGCTGCTTCAACTTGAGATCGAGATGGCGGACGGTTCCAAACAAATCGTTGTCAGCGACGAATCATGGAAAGTGACTGCGAACGGGCCTATCCGTTCGAACAACGAGTACGACGGTGAAGACTACGATGCGAGATTGGAGATGCCGGGATGGAACAACATAGGGTTCAACGACTCCGCCTGGTCGAATGCCGAATTGGTAAAGCGGTCATGCAGCGTTATTGAAGCTCAACCGAATCCGAACATCGCAATCATGGATACCGTTCACCCTGTTTCGATTGGTGAACCCAGAACCGGCGTATACATCGTGGATATGGGACAGAACATGGTCGGTTGGGTACAGACGACCGAGAAAGGAGCCGCGGGGACTCGCATGAAGCTGCGCTTCGCCGAGCGCCTGAATGATTCCAAAGATTCTCTCTATACTGCAAACCTTCGCGGGGCTGAGCAGACGGACAATTACATTTTCAAGGGAGAGGGTGAAGAGACATGGGAGCCTGATTTCGTGTACCATGGATTCCGCTACATCGAGATCACCGGTTTGAATCATAAACCCGCCCTCAATTCAATTGTGGGGAAAGTTGTTTACGACAAGATGCAAACCATCGGGAGCTTCGAGACTTCAAATCCGCTGCTGAACAAGATCTACAAGGCAGCTTATTGGGGGATTCGCGGCAACTACAGGGGAATGCCTACGGATTGCCCGCAGCGCGACGAGAGAATGGGATGGCTTGGCGACCGCGCTACGAATTCCTACGGCGAGAGTTTCATCTTCGATAACAACTTGCTTTATTCGAAGTGGCTGACCGATATCGTCGATGCGCAGAAGCCTGATGGAAGCCTTCCGAATGCTGCGCCGCCATACTGGATAGTCTACACAGACAACATGACATGGCCATGCGCGATCATATTGATAGCCGACCATCTTTACAGGCAATTCGGGAACGAGGCAGTTATCTCGAATCATTACGCTGCGATGAGAAAATGGCTTCTGTATATGCGCGATAAATACATGAAGGATTATCTTCTTCCGAAGGACACATACGGCGATTGGTGCATGCCGCCGGAGCGAATGGAGCTTATCCATTCGAAAGACACGACACGAATTACTCCCGGGGCATTCATCGGCTCCGCGTACTTCTATTATTGTCTCAATCTTATGAAGCAAAACGCTCTTCTCCTCAAAAAGAGTGATGATGCCGCTGAATATGCGTCGTTGGCGGAGAAGGTAAGGAATGCAATAAACAAAACTTACTTGAACAGTGAAGATTTCTACTATGCGAACAACACTGTCACCGCCAATGTGCTGGCGCTTTATTTCGGGATCGCGCCGGCGGAGATCGGAGAAAAAGTATTCGACAACATAGTGAAGAAAACGATGGACGATTTCAACGGCCATATCAGCACCGGTATGATCGGCGGACAGTGGCTTATGCGGACGCTCACCGACTACGGCAGAACGGACCTTGCGTACAAGATAGCCACGAACACGACATACCCAAGCTGGGGATACATGTTGGAGAATGGAGCCACGACAATCTGGGAGCTGTGGAACGGAAATACGGCCGATCCTGCCATGAATTCGGGAAACCATGTCATGCTCCTCGGCGATCTCGTGATCTGGTTCTACCAGGACCTGGCGGGAATAGAGTCGAGCCCGGGGAAGCCGGGATATGAGCAGTTAATTATGGATCCAAGAGAGATCGACAGCCTTAGCTATGTTAAGGCATCGTACCACACTGTCCATGGCCTCGTTAAAAGCGAGTGGAAGAAAGAAGGCGACAAGTTTTACTGGAACGTATCCATTCCGGCCAACACTTCTGCTATAGTCCATGTCCCGGCGAAATCGTCCGGCGACGTTATGGAAGGAAAGGTGAATGCCGGTCGATCATACGGTGTGAAGTTTCTTGGGATGGAGAACAACAGAGCTGTCTACAAAGTGGAGTCGGGAGATTACGAGTTCACGTCACATCGTTGAGGAAACGACCTTCCCGCTAACCTGTCATTGTCCCAACGGGATCCCTTCGGGACGATCCCGACTTTGCCGGGAGAAGCGCCCCCCCCCATTTATCCTCTATTGCAATTCCTTTTTGCGTGATGACATGGTTGTGCCTTTGGCAGATTCACCTCTGGCGAACAATCCTTTCGATTTACTCTTCTTCGCTATCCCAACCATTCTTGCCGTCCGCTCCGCCGAAATCCGTAGGACGTAGGCGAGCTTAACGCTTATTCCCGATCGCTTACCGCTTGCAATCGCTGAATCTAAAGTCTGCGCCGGTTACTTTTAGTCAACCTGGAAAAAGAAGGGCGATCCCTGCTGCAGCAATTCCAGTGTTGTACCATGACGAACTCATCCCGTGTAAGAACATCACGGGGCAGGCCCGGCCTCCCTCTCCCAAATCGGGAGAGGGAGAAGCGAGTCGGCCGCGAGTCCATGACATGAAGAGCCTGCGGGCTCATTATGTACCGGTGAGAACCCTCTGGAGTGTGCCGGAATACTTCACCGGTTTGTTTGCGGAGTCGAGAGTCACGAGTGCAAAGAGGAGCCTCTTGTCCCCGTAATTTCCGACGCCCGCCGCTTCCTGACCGAACAGCGGAATGCTGAACGTCATCGGGGTGTCGAGGACAGTGGGCTGTGCGGCGGCTGCACCTGCCACAAACCAGAAGTCGGGGAGCGATTTGTTCGCGGGATTGACCAGCGACAGGACATAAGCTAACTTCACGTTCGGCTCACTGCTTATGTCTATGCCGGTCGTGCGGCCGAGCGCCGCAAGTGCGACGGAGACGGCATTCGCCGAGAGGGCTGCATCGGTACAGTTGGCGGCGAACCCGAGACCGGGCGTTATCGCAGTAAGGTCGGTTACCGCATCGGGGTTCACCAGCGTGATGTTCTTCTGGATGATGTAGTTGTAAGCCGACATCCCCGATGGAGTCACAGGGAGCCAAAGCGCGGCAAGCTCCGGGACGGAGTAGATCGACTGCGCAAGCTTCGCAGAGAACGCGAAGCGCGACCGGCGGTCGATCGAGCCTTGATCGGCAGCAGGGGTGTACGGCTTCTTAGGTCTCAAGGCGATGATGTTCTTTCCGTTTCGTTGCCGGAAGGCCATGTCGCCAAGCTTCCCCTGGACTTTTCCAAGGGGTGACTTATTTAGTTGTGCCATGTTAATTCTCCTTTCTTGGATTTAATGGCAATTGTTTGAATAAGGGAACCGGTACGTAATTGAACGAGAGTCAAGCGAGACTTGACCGAGAGTTAATCGAGGGCATATCGGGAGTTAACCGGGACTCAACCGAGAATTGATCGGGAACCGCGTGGGAAACATGCGAGGGTCATCCGGAATTCAGAGGGATGGATTTTCAAATTGTCAAAGAACTTGTTGATGCCACATTGTAAATACTGTTTGATGGTACAGCTTTTGCAATTGCAGATATTTTTGGCAGTGCACTAGCTTAAGAAAAAGTCTCTGCTCACGTACTGGCTCACTTTGCGATTAGGTGGTTCGGTTTGCTTAATTGTTGTCGTGCAGAAAGATTGGAGTTTCCTCGTCTTCATACATGTATTTATACGATTCCTTATCTTTTGGGCGAGCAAAAGAAAATGAACAATGGAGAATCAACAAACCTTGTGCGGACTTATAGTACTTTCTCTTGTCTTGACACAAGAGAAAGTACGAAAGAGAAAGTCAAGGCTTACGGAAAAAATGGCTGGAAATTCCCCCTCCGAAGAAACGAATAAACTAGGCGCCTTCGGCGCCGTCGGACAGTATTCGTTTCTTAAACCGAAGGAGGGAATTTCCTAATCGCCATTTTTTCCTAATGCCGTACCCTACAGTCTTCCATTCCGATTCAAACTGAACCACTACCCAAACCCAGCACACCACTATATTTTTCTGTACGATGGTAAATTCGGGGGAAGTTAGTAGTATTTATGGTGGAGGTGGGTCCGTACAAGCCGGCCCATGAGAAAGCGAACTCGGAGGTGGAGCTGGCGGCACCGTTTCGATCCCGGGGTCATTCTGGCTTCCGCCGGAATCCACTTCTTTGGTTCTGGATGCCAGCTGGAGTTTATCCCGCGCTTGACACGGGGCTGGCATGACAATCGTTATTTTGTTTGGAACTATCAAACTGAGTCGGTACCGAGATGCAGAGATGCTGCATAGAACTCAAACCGGAGAGCATCGATGAAAGAGGCAGATTTACAGGATACGCGAGAGGAAGTTAAAAAGTTAATGGCGAACCAGGATGAGCTCGCGATACTGTACTCATCCGCCGAGAGAATGATTCGTTCGTTGAAGCCCCGCGCAAAACGCGAGTTCGGCGGAAACGATGTGGCAAACAGGGTGCTGATTGCCCTGTACCATGGCAGCCGCACATGGGACCGGAAGAAGTTTCCCGTGCTGAAGGATTTCATATACTCAAGATTATTATTGAGTGAAATAAGAAACATGCTGGACCATGACAAGAAACTCGTCAGGGAGGGGGAAGAAAGAATCGGGGATTGCGACGGCGGAGACGGCGAGGAAGTATACGGAAAAAACGAACTATCGGATGCGGCACCCTTCTCGCCGGATTACGAGGGGGAGCTGGACCGCAAAATGATGATAGACGAGGCAGAGAGGGATCTGGAATCGGACGAGAAAAGATTTTTTGTATTTCAAGGGATGATGGAAGGAAAATCCGTGCAGGAGATTGCCGATGCAAACAAATACTCCGTGCCGGATGTTCGAAACGAGGTGCGCAACGTGAGAAGGACCCTCGACAGAAAATTCAAAGAGCAGCGGGAATCCATAAGCGATCCCAAGAAATTCAGAAAGCTAACGAAAAACGCCTACGAGGAATCAGATTCCGAAATAGGTGGTCAAAATACTGAGACGTAGCAACCGGTCAACAAGATTGCAGGCGGTTGGTTCCGAACATTACAGCTCGAGAATGGCTTTGCTGTTTCGTTCGTGACCGGCTGAGGGAGTCGCACCGGAGATAAGAATCGCCGGCGCTTGTTCGATGATTCGGCTTACAAAAAATCATTTGGGAGGAAAAATGGAGTTGTTAAAGTTCCTGAAATTCTATGCCGATATGTCCGGCGAAGAGCCGGAGTATATCCGGGAATACTTAAAGGAGGCGGGGATTGATCTTGAGAAATCGAGAGGGGAATTGATCGATGCAATTCAGGAAATCGATGCGCAGGAAATGCTGGCGAAGGGGAAAACGTTCAAGGAAAAATATTATCATATGCTGGGCCGCTTGAAGAAGAAAAGCGGTCCGCCTGCCGTGCAAACCAGAGGAGGCGGAAAGTCGGAAGGGAATTCAGGCGAATTCGGATTCGCGTTCAGGAAACTTTCGCATATGAGCAAAGAGGAGGCGTCGAAAATATTGGCCGACAAAGAAGAGCTGGACATCATTGCGCGGGCGAAGGAAGAAAGCGAAGGGAAGAAGGAGGATGGGAAGGAAGAGTGATTCGTCATTTCGAGCGATCCGCCAAAAAGACGGCGGACGCGTCCGCCGCAGGTGGAGAGAAATCTTCTGTAGTGCTCATGAAAGTCCTGTTGACAGGTACTCCACACAAGATTCCTCCGCGCACTTATCGCGACTTCGTCGTGATAAGTTTGGTCGGAATGACATGCACTTTCTTTCTGCTGAGGCGATCCGGCGGGTAAGTATGGGAGGATCCCCTCATGTACCACCGAACTCACCCTCTTCCCGCCGAGCGGGATTTCCCCCTCTCTTCTCGGGAAGAGAGGGGGACAAAAGGGGTGAGTTAGAGATTAGGACTTGAAGGAATCCCGGGCATGAAGCGGATGGCTCCTCGCGATGACAGGAGGCATTCAGGGAAGAACCTCATTGGATTTTACTTAACTAACGAAACTATGTATCCATTACCCGAAGCGAAGGCGCGTGAGCTGTTGAGGAAACTCAACGCAAAAAACCCGGAGAGGATCATAGACATCGAAGCGGTCGCCAACGCCGTCGGCCTCATCGTGAAAGAAACGGACGCGGAGAACAGCGAGGGATACTCGGTGCGGACCGAATCTTCGGGGCTGATAAAAGTGTCGGCGTCTTCAAAGGAGCCGGGACAGAGACGGTTCACAATCGCCCACGAGATAGGCCACTTCCTCTTAGACAAGAACCCAATTCACCTTTGCAGGATGGAAGACATGGTTGGATACAAATCAAAGAAGGAAGAGGAGAACGCGGCCAACGCCTTCGCCGCCGAGCTCCTGATGAAGAAGGAGTGGTACGCCGGGTTCGTGAAGGACAAAGCGCCGGGTATCGAGACGATCAAACAAGCCGCGGAATATTTCGGGGTCTCGCTCAGCGCAAGTGCGATAAGGTATTCTCAAGCCGGAAACTTTCCCGTCGCGGTGATAATGAGCTGCAAGGGAGCGCATAACGAAGGAAGGGTGTCATGGTCTGCGATAAGCGAATCATTCCCGTACCGGTATGTCGGGAAGGGGTATAAAGTGAACAAGTTTTCGGAAGCCGATAAATTCTTTTCGCAAGGGTCGGGAAAGAAAATGGACCTTAAGCCTCACAGGGTCCTTGCGGATTCATGGTTCTCGGATACCCGCGGCTTCCGTCCGAACCACTACTTAGTAGAGCAGTGCCTGCCGATGCCAAACTACGATTGCGTGTTGACGGTGGTGTGGCAGGCGTAGATCGCAGCTAAGAGATCCCGGTATGCATCTCCGGGGTTGGGAACGTTGAATCTAAAGGCTGCGTCGCTTACTTTTGACCCACTCGGAAGAAAGAGATGCGCGATAATCAGGTCGAGGAAACCTTTGAACTGGACGAACCCAACAAAGAGTTCGAGGTCTACTCAAAGGTCACTCTGAACCGGATTTCCTGAGGCGCCGGCGAGATGAAAGTATCCGACAGCGGGATGCCGGATGAGACATACTGGAACAGCCTTTTTCATATTCCCGGAATTGTAGAATGGCTTGATATAAAAAACGCAGCCGGCCCGATCGTGGAGATCGGATGCGGCTACGGATCGTTCACTGTCACCGTTGCAAAGGAAACCGGCAGCGAAGTTTATTCATTCGACATAGACCCACAGATGCTTGCCGCTGCACGGAACAACGCCGAGAGGGCTGCACTCACGAACGTACATTTCTTTCTTCGCGATGTTCTCGAGGAAGGAACCGGGCTCGACTCCGCGGGCTCCGGAATGGTTCTGCTTTTCAACATCTTGCATTTCAACGAACGACGGGTTCTCCTTCAAGAAGCTTCGCGAATCCTCAAACCTTCGGGAGTGGCAGCCATTATCCACTGGCGAAAAGATATCGAGACGCCGCGCGGGCCTCGCATCGAGACGCGGCCTGACAAAGAGATGATTCTCGCCAGTATCGGCGGCCTCGATTTGCATTTCAACGGCGACAGCAGGATTTTAGAACCGTATCACTGGGGAATCAAGCTTATCAAAGAAATAAAACGGCGGTCATGAACGATAATTCAGAGAGACTCTATAGAACCGCATTCAGGCTGGCCATCTTCACCATAGCCTACAACCTTGCCGAAGGGCTTGTCGCTATTTTCTTCGGCCAGAGGGACGGAAGCCTTACTCTTTTCGGCTTCGGCATCGACAGCTTCATCGAGGTAATTTCAGGACTTGGTATTGCTCACATGGTATCGCGTATCCGGCGTGACCCGGAGAGCAGCAAAGATAAATTTGAAAAGACCGCCCTGACAATCACCGGCATTTCATTTTACGTCCTTGTTTTCGGGCTTCTTGCGACGAGTATTTACAAACTGCTTACGGGAGAAAGACCCGGGACAACATTTGCGGGCGTAGTGCTTTCATTAATTTCAATTGGAGTCATGCTTGCCCTCATGTATTCGAAGCTCACGGTGGGAAAGGCGCTGGACTCAGACGCGATAATCGCGGATGCACAGTGTACCAGGGTTTGTGTTTACATGTCCGTAGTCTTGCTTGTTGCGAGCGGCATTTACGAGCTGACGAAAGTCGGTTATGTCGATATCCTCGGTTCGTTGGCGTTAGCCTACTTCTCATTCAACGAGGGACGTGAATCTCTTGAGAAGGCAAGGAATGATAAATCATGCGCTTGTGAGGATCCCTGAGGAGAGAGGCCCCTCACTTTTCAATCATCTAAATTCCTACGAGCTGCGAGCCATGATCTATCAGCTAACCGCATCCCCGTTGATTCTTCGGTTCATGTCGATTACTTTTAATCAACTTGGAAAAAGAATTGGAGTGGGAAAAATTGCAATTGCGGGGAGGCGTTGTATGCTCCTAAAGCCTTTGCCGACAGAACGCATATATCATTACCTTCACACTGATGTAAGTCTAATAAACGATGATACCCTGAAAATCCTTTTTGCCGAGATTGTAGGTCTTCGCGGGGGGACGATTCAAGGGGTTGTCCTTGATTTTTTGGTCCGATCGCTTCACCCATACATGGGCGACGAAAAGCGAAAGCCGTTCGAGAAGACGGAGTTCCTACTTGAGATATATCTCCCGTCAAAAATCGGTGAACTATGGGAGACAGAAATCTATAAGCTGTGCATTGATCTCGCACTGTTTTCAGGACTAAGAAGTGCCGAAGACATTGATAAAATGAGTCTTTACGTTTTGCTGAATAGAACAGTTCCTCGCGTGAAGAAAGCCAAGAAGCGGAGGACCCCGTATTAATGGACGGTAAATCTCAAAACATCAGGGAGCAGCAGCTAAGTAAGCTGAAAGAACTTTTCCCGGAAGTTGTTTCGGATGGGAAGGTGGATTGGGAAAAGCTCAAGCTAACCTTGGGCGAAGACACAACAATCGACAACGAACGGTACGTTCTCAACTGGGCTGGCAAAAGTGACGCCTTCAGAGCGATCCAGACTCAGACCACCGCAACGCTGAAGCCGCAGCGCGAACAGTCGGTTGATTTTGACACGACGCAAAATATCTTCATCGAAGGCGAAAACCTTGAAGTGCTGAAAGTGCTACAGAAGTCGTACTATGGGAAGGTGAAGATGATCTACATCGACCCGCCATACAACACGGGCAACGACAGCTTCATTTATCCCGACAAGTTCAGCGAGAGCAAAGATGAATACCTGAAGCGCATCGGCGACAAAGATGAGGCGGGTTACCTGACGAAGGAAGGATTCTTCAGAAAGAACAGCAAAGAGAACGGGCAGTACCATTCCAACTGGCTATCCATGATGTACCCGCGGCTCTTCCTCGCGAGGAATCTTCTGCTCGACGACGGTGTGATATTCGTTTCGATTGACGACAACGAGATGCACAACCTGCGGCTAATGATGAATGAGGTTTTTGGAGAAGAGAATTTTGTGGCCGCGTTTGTCTGGTTTGGAGGGAGGAAAAACGATTCGAAGCAGGTTAGTGTAAGCCATGAATATATTTTGTCTTATGGCAAGTCGTCAGCGGCTAAAATTTCATCTGGGAATGTATGGAAAGAAAAAAAGGAAGGTATAGATCGGATTTATTCTCAGTATGAGAAATTGAAGAGGAAATATGGCAAAGATTGGTCTGCTGTCAGCGAAGGTTTACAAGAATGGTATCGCGGCCTTAAGCCATATGATCCTGCAAAAGAACATGAACACTACCACTGGGCGGATAAAGAAGGTGTCTATTTTGCGAGTGATATATCCGGCCCAGACGATGGAAGGAAAAATCGACCAAGGTATGAAGTCCTCCACCCAGTGACCAAGAAGCCCGTTCAAATCCCAGCAAGAGGATGGAGATGGGAATATCCAAGGATGCAAGAAGAGTTAGCCGCTGATCGCGTGCATTTTGGACCCGATGAGTCTTCAGTGCCAAACATTAAAGTCTATTTGCGTGAGAATGAGTATCAAGCACCCAGTAGCGTATTTTATAGAGATAGGAGAGGGGCAAGTGCTGATCTGAAGGGCATCTTGCAGGAAAAAGTTTTCGACTTTCCAAAGGACGCGGGAGTAATTAGACGACTCATTTCGCTCGTGACTTACACAGATAGCATCGTCCTCGACTTCTTTGCCGGCAGTGGCACAACGGCACAAGCTGTCATGGAACTGAACAAGGAAGACGGCGGTAACAGAAAGTTTATCCTGATACAGCTTCCAGAGAAGATTGATGAGGAGTCGGATGCGTACAAAGCGAACTACAAAACGATCGCGGATATTTGCAGAGTGCGTATCCGAAGGGTGAGTGAGAAGATCAATGAAGAAATCGAAACACAGCGTGACCTGTTCAAAGACAAATCCTTGGACCTCGGATTCAAAGCCTTCACGCTTGAGCCGTCGACCTTCAAGGTCTGGCGGACAGATACGATTGAGAACGGCGACGATCTGAAAAAACAGATGGATGCTTTTACTGATCCCGTCAAGACTGGCTCTGACGCCAACGACATGGCGTGGGAGATACTTGTTAAGTCGGGGTATGAGTTGACAACGAAGATGGAGAAGCGAACAGTCGGCAATGTCGCGATCTATTCGATTGCCGAAGGCGAGATTGCGCTTGCGCTTGAAAAGATTACCCAAAAGGCAATAGCTGAGGTCGTCAAAATGAAGCCGAAGAATTTTATTTGCCTCGACCGCCTCTTCGCAGGCAACGATCAGTTAAAGACAAATACCGCGTTGCAGATGAAGGACGCGGGAGTGGAGTTTAGGACGATATGATATTTGGGTCGGATTGGTCTTGGCATCATGTTCCTATGGCAGTCAACAGAAGACCGATCTCGTTTTATTTTTAAGGAGTGAGACATGAAAGAAGATTCTACGATGGAAGATCCAGAGATCCAAGGTATAACCAAGATCTCTGTAACCGGATTTAAATCGCTAAGTAGCACTTGCGAAATCCCCGTTAGACGGCTCACCGTCTTGGCAGGAGCAAACTGTTCAGGAAAGTCCAGCATTATGCAACCCATGCTCATGATGAAACAGACCCTTGAGTCTCCATATGACCCGGGACCGCTTTTGCTCAATGGTCCTAACGTTAGGTTCACGTCGGCTGGCCAGTTCTTTAGCAACATGGGCGGAAACGAATACGCCAAGGAAATGGTGGTTGCTATCGAGACAGATGGCAGTTACTACATAAAGTCAATATTTTCAAAAGGCACTTCAGGCCCCCAACTTGCCAAGATGGAATACGGTGGAGATGGCAAGCTATTTGAGTTCAAGAATGGTATGATCGTTGATAGTGCCTCTTACGTAATTCCCGCCCAATTGAAGGAACTTGCAGAGGCGTTTTCCAAGGAAAGGAAAACGACTCTTTCATGGCAAGTCCAACGCGACCGCTGTTTTTTTGCCCTTGCCCTGACGGAAAATATCGAGAAGACGGTGAGGACTGTTTTAAGTGCTGCCCCGCTATCTCCAAGCTTCGAACTCCAAGCACGGCTGCGAGATATCATCCATGTTCCTGGATTGCGCGGAAATCCTGAGAGAACCTATCCTGTAACTGCAATAGGCGGGGAATTCCCAGGGAGATTTCAGGACTACGTGGCGAGCATCATAAATATGTGGCAATCAGAGGACAACAAGAGACTCCAACAACTCTTTAATGACCTTCAGGTCTTGGGTTTGACTTGGAAAATTGAAGCTCACCCCTTAGACGATGTACAAGTGGAGTTGAGGGTAGGTCGGCTCGTCACAGCCAGAAGAGGCGGCGCTCAGGATCTGGTGAGTATTGCGGACGTAGGCTTCGGGGTCTCACAAACAATTCCGGTTTTGGTGGCCCTTCTCGCAGCGCGAAAGAACCAACTTGTCTACATCGAAGAGCCTGAGATTCATCTTCATCCCAATGCGCAAGCGGCGTTGGCTGAGATATTTTTGAGGGCGGCAAGTCGGGGAGTGCGCGTTGTTGTAGAAACCCACAGCAGTCTCTTCCTTCGCAAGCTTCAAGCCCTTGTAGCTGAGCGTCCCGAATACAGAAGACTAGTGGCTCTCCACTGGTTTGACAGAAACAAGGACGGATACACCAAGGTGACTAGTGCAGAGCTCGACCAGACAGGAGCATTCGGCGAATGGCCATCCGACTTCGACGAAGTTTCTCTTCGAGTGGAGAAGGAGTATATCAACGCAGGTGTTCGTAAGTAACTTTCCCCGGATGAGTAAGCCTTTCAAGAAGCAACTGGTTATAGATGCGTCGATCGCGCGCGCAGCGGGTTTTAAGTCCGTGAGGGGTGTGACCTGTATTGAGTTCATGGAGCGTGTCAGAGATATATGTAATCAACTTGTAATGACAGAGAAGATACATGAAGAATGGAACCGCAATGCCTCAAAGTATGCTTTTCAGTGGGCCGCAAGTATGAAATCATTAGGCAAACTCCGCGATCTTGAAGCTGGCGACCCAACCACTTTGCTAAAAAAGATAGAATCACTCGAAATTGGAGATGCCCAGAAGCGGGCGATGCTCAAAGACGTATGCCTTATTGTGGCCGCAAAATCAAGTGAATGTCGAGTCGTGTCTCTTGATGAAGAAGCGCGAGAGTTATACCGGAAATTCGGAGACCCTCTCCAAGAATTGAATGGTGTCTTGTGGATAAATCCTGAGAAGCAAGATGACGATGCCATGGGATGGCTGGAGAGGGGTACACCAAGTGAAGATGCCCTCCTTCTTCGACAGAAACAGGCATAACGATGAAACTCCAATTCGACTCACATCAAGACTTCCAGATACAGGCTATCCAATCCGTAGTGGACATTTTTGAAGGACAGCCGCTTAACACTGGCGACTATGAATTCTCGCTTCAGCAGGGAGACACAAGTCTTGCATTCACAGAAAACGGTGTCGGGAATGCAATCAGATTGACGGAGCAGGAAATACTTAAGAATGTCCACTCTATTCAGAAACGAAATGGAATAGAAGAATCCTCCGAATTGAAAGGCCTCAACTTCTCAGTCGAGATGGAAACTGGTACAGGGAAGACATATGTTTATCTTCGCACCATATACGAGCTCAACAAAACTTACGGCTTCAAGAAATTCATTATTGTCGTGCCAAGCATTGCGATTCGCGAAGGAGTTCTCAAGAATCTCCAGATAACATACGGCCACTTTCAAAGCCTTTACAACCGCGCCCCTTTGACATACACCGTCTATGGCTCGAAGAATGTCTCAGCTCTGCGTGGCTTTGCTTTAAGTAACACGATCCAGGTGCTCGTCATCAATATTGACTCCTTTGCTAAGGATGAGAATATCATCAACAAGCCGAACGACAAGCTCACGGGAAAGCGGCCGATAGAATTCATTCAATACACAAATCCGATTGTCATCGTGGATGAGCCGCAGAACATGGAAACCGATCTTCGGAAGGAGGCAATTGCTAACCTAAAGCCATCATGCACTCTCCGATATTCCGCAACGCATCGGGATGTTTATAATCTTGTCTATAAACTGAGTCCTGTCAAAGCTTATGACCTTGGATTGGTAAAGCAGATCGAAGTCGATTCGGTAGTCAGCGAGGACAGTTTCAACCAGGCATTTGTGAAGCTTGAAGGGATAAAGACGCAGAAGAAAAGACCTCCGAGAGCAAAGCTCTCATTTGATTATGAAGGCGCAGAATCGGTCTTGAGGAAGTCCGCCTATCTCGATAATGGCGATAACCTGTATGACCTATCGAACAAAAGAGAGATGTACCGTGATGGGTATATAGTAAACTCAATAGATGCCGATGAGGGCTTTGTCGAATTTTCGGGAGGGTTAAGAATAAGTCTTGGAGAGACTACGGGCGGCCTTCGGGACGACATAATGAAAGTCCAGATAAGAAAGACGGTCGAGGAACATTTCCGAAAGGAAGCAGTCCTGAGGCCAAAAGGCATCAAGGTTTTATCTCTCCTGTTCATAGACAAAGTAAATAACTACCGCCTCTATGAAGATGGCAAGAAGGGAGACGGAAAGTTCGCTGTCTGGTTTGAAGAAATCTTCAAAGAGTACGCAGGCAAACCTGAGTTTAGAGGAGTGATACCATTCGGCGCTGCTCAGGTCCACAACGGCTACTTTGCCCAGGACAAGAAAGGCTTGATGAAAGATTCCCGCGAGGGGAAAACTTCTGAAACCGATACCGAGGCTTACGAACTCATCATGAAAGACAAGGAGAAGCTCCTTGAAATTAATGAGCCTCTCCGGTTTATCTTCAGCCATTCAGCCTTGCGCGAAGGCTGGGACAATCCCAATGTCTTCCAGCTTTGCACACTGAACGAGACCACCTCCGAGCTAAAGAAGCGGCAGGAGATTGGACGGGGGCTCAGGCTTGCTGTCAACTCCGACGGAAACAGGGTGTTTGAGAAGGCGGTAAACAGATTGACCGTAATCGCGAATGAGAGCTACGAGCAATTTGCAAAAAAGCTCCAGAAAGAAATCGAAGACGAGACGGGAGAGAAGTTCGAAGGAAGGATAAAGAACAAGAATGAAAAGAAGAAAGTCACTCTGCGGAAAGGGTACGACGCAGATCCGAAATTCATTGAGCTTTGGGAACGCATAAGACAGAAGACAACGTACCGCGTCGAATACCTAACCGACGAACTGACTCGCAAGGCTGCGAAGCGGGTTAGCAAGATGTGTGAGATTCTTGCGCCTCGAATCGTTGCCCAGCGAACCAAGCTTGTCATGGAAAAATCAGGCGTCACTGGTGAAGGGAAGTCGATTGAGTTTCATGCTCCGGAATACGGCACAGTGGCAATCCCCGATATTGTCGGCTACATCGAGCAAAGAACGCATCTTACGCGTTCTACCATAATGGAAATCCTACGCCAATCGGGAAGGCTCCTTGATTGCCTGAAGAATCCGCAGTTGTTTCTTGAAAGTACAGTGCACGAGATAAAGACTGAACTGGAAGCAACTATGGTCGATGGTGTCAAATACCAAAAGATAGAGAACGAGTATTACGAGATGCACCAGTTCCAGACTGACGAGATAGAAGAGTATCTATCAAATCTTTACGGTGTCAAGAACAAAGAGAAGACTATCTTCGACAACATAGAGATAGATTCGCTGTCGGAGACAGAGCGCAAATTTGCCAACGCTTGTGATACCAGCGATGACGTAGAGTTTTTCTTGAAGCTCCCGCGGTGGTTTGAGATAGAAACTCCGGTTGGGAAATACAGACCCGATTGGGCTTTGATGCTGAAGAAAGAAAAGCGGCTTTACTTCGTGGCGGAAACGAAATCGACCCTCGATAAATCCAAGCGCCTCGAAAGCGAGAACCAGAAGATCGAATGCGGGAAGAAGCACTTTGCAGAGCTCAAGGAAGTTTATTTCACAGAGGCGACAAAGCTTGAAGATGTGGAAAGGGAAGCAAGCCAAATAAAGTGACTAGATCAAAAGGGCGGCTTCAAGTAAGAAGCAGATAAAAAAATCAAAAACTAAATCATAGGAGGCTTAAGATGGCTTTTTCTGAAGAAGAAATTCAAAAGGTATGGAACGATGGTAAAGCCGTCGCAGGCTATGACCCGGACGTATGGAGAAAAGACCAGTGCGGTGCGTGGATTCATCGCATGCAATACGGAAACAGAAAATCCGATTACGGATGGGAGATTGACCATATATCCCCGGGAGGCCCAGATACGAAAGACAATCTTAGACCCTTACAATGGCAGAACAATTTAAGCAAAAGTGACAGTAGACTAGGATGCAAGGTAACGTCTTCGGGAAAGAAAAATGTTGAGATTAAGGAATCTGAAGATTAACTGACCAAGTTAGAAAAATCTGCCTGCGCTTAATCGGGCAGAGTATTTTGTAATAAATGATAATGTTTATAGGAGTGTATTTGCTATGTTGAAAGATCAATTCGAGCAATTCCTTACTATCTATGATGCCGATGCGAAGGATGCGATCTGGGCTGAACAGAGTCGGACCTTTCGTCGGTTTTGGAATGATAAAATTGTAAATGGTTCACCCGATTCACTTACGGATGACAACATCGACCCTATTGTAAGGATACTTGATCGACATGGGAAAGGGAACAATAGCGAATCCGAAGCCATCGCGAAAGCCATGGTTGCACAGGGGGCATGGCGAAGAATGTTTCACGAGTTATGCTCAAAGAAAGATTTGTCAAAGCTCATAACTCAGATATTTGAAACGGCCGATACAGGAGAGAGAGCCGCTAACGTTGATTCACTTTATGAGATGAATAAAGGCAGGAAGAATAATCTAACTGGGCCGAGCGGGAACGTGATCAACGCTTTCCTTGCGGCGTACGACCCGATGAGCAATATCAGCATAATCTCTATGAAAGACAGAAGGCTCATTATTGAACACTTTGGATTTCCAATGACATTTGATTATGACAATGCCACTTCAGGTGTCAGGTTCGCAAACACGAACGAAATAATCCTCCGGGGATTTAGGTCTGAAGGTGTGGAAGGGTCCGCTCGAACGATTTCGGAATTCTGTTATCGCTCGCCGGCAAAGGCTCTCTGGAGAGGTACACATACTGTTGAGATCGGAAAGAAACCTGTGGAGGTGAGTATACCGCGCGACGATGATGACGATACCTCCTATGATGCCGAAGAGGAAGGACCTAGGGAGTCAATTGCAATGCAGGCAATCGTAGCGGAAATCGGAGCAAAAATGGGAATGCAGATTTGGATTCCCAAAGGAGATCGATCAAGAATTCTCAGGGTCTGGCATCCTACAGGAGAAGAACTGCTTGACAGACTGCCATTGAACTATGACGAAACAGCCATGAAGACAATCGAGAACATAGATGTGCTCTGGCTAAACCGACGAGCAATTGTTAGAGCCTTCGAGGTCGAGCATACAACTTCCATCTATTCGGGATTGTTACGAATGGCCGATCTTCTTGCTTTGCTACCCAATATTGATATCAAATTGCACATTGTCGCGCCACCTTCAAGAAGCGAGAAAGTATTTGAAGAAATCAAACGTCCAGTGTTTTCCTTGTTGGAAGGCGGAGCACTTTCTGAAAAGTGTACATATATTTCCTACGACAGACTTCGTGAACTGTATAACGATAAGCAATTGGAATTCCTTAAGTCGGACGTGCTCGAAAAATATTGTGAACAAGCTGAATGAGGGATAGGCTGTCGTTCAAGAGTATCTCTTCGGATTAATTCACGTGTCCACTTCCCCATAAATAACCAAGGGCACGTTCACACGTGCCCCCGCTGTCATTCCAAATAGCTTCGCGAAACGCAAACTGCTTTTACTTCTTTGCCTGCCGGCGGCGGCATATTGATGTCTCGATGTGGCTTTTCCTCTACCGGACAATCAGGTACGACGCAAGGAAATCTAATTATTTCTCCATACATTATCAGAAAAACTTCATGAGTAATTCAAAACCAGATTACGGCTTTGACGGAAATCCCGCGGCATTGGTTATCTCTCTATGCGCCGTCGCTATCGTCGATCTCCTTTTGTTCTTGTCGTCTTCACTCCTCATCAGGATCGCCGCGTATATAGTATTCGCATTTGGATTGGGGTTTCTCGTCGTTACGGCGTGGCATTTTTCGTATGTCAGGTTCGGGAAGCTGAGGCACCGTGATGCCCTCCTGTCTTTAGTGGATTGGAAGGGGAACGAGACGGTACTCGATGTCGGGACAGGACGCGGCCTCCTCCTCATCGGCGCGGCAAAGAGGGCCGGGAAGACCGTCGGCGTAGATATCTGGAGAAAGCAGGACATGGCAAACAACGCTCCCGAAGGAGCATTGCACAATTCCGAGCTGGAGGGCGTACGTGACAAAATCGAGATCAGGAACGAAGATATACGGAAGACATCTTTCCCATCCGGATCCTTCGACGTGGTTCTTTCAAACCTCTGTCTGCATAACATTAAGGGTAAGGAAGGAAGGGATCAGGCATGCAGGGAGATCGCGCGGGTCTTGAAGCCCGGCGGGACTGCAGTCATATCCGATGGAGGTTTCACAAAAGCGTACCGCGATGTATTCAGGAATGAGGGGATGGAGGCGAAGATCGTGAAGGCAAGGTTCCCGCACAGGTCGCTGTGGCTTCATGCGGTAGTCGCAAAGAAAAAAGAATGAGCGCCGTCGGAGGGCACATGACAAACGCTGTTATTAATCCGTCGTCGGTACAATAGTAGAGTGCATTCCGTGTCCGAAAGGAGTTGATAAGAACAGAAGGGAAATCATGGCAAAACGTATACCTGTTTATGTCTATTGCATTTTGATGGCCTTTGTATTCCTACCGCTTATAGTGAAGAGTGCCTATTCGTTCTTTTTATACCACGGAGTGGACGTTCCTGCCTCGAACACTCGTTTCGCTATTCTACTCGCTGAAGAGCTTATCTGTTTACTTGTAGCGTTCCTGTTGTTTCGAAAAATGGGGTATGATATGTCGGTCTTTGGTTTCAAGTTGAGGTCGGGCCAGATTTTATGGTCGATCGGACTCTTCCTGATTTGCTTATTGGCGACCACCCTGGTCCTTTCGGTTCTCGTTCATGTTCTCGCTCCTAATTATCATCACACGACATCAACTTTCAGCACCGCCACAAAAGTAATCGCGCCTCTGGTTATAGTGTTGTCGATAGTGAACGCGTACTTTGAGGAGTTTTTCTTATTGAGACTTTCGTACCACGCTTTGGAGGGGAGGATCTCCGCCATATCGATTGGTGTCTTAACGATCGTGATCCGAATCTCATACCACACTTATCAGGGCGTCTACGGAATGGCTTTCGTTTTTATCTTCGGCGCGATCATGGCTCTGTACTATACCAAATACAGATCGATAGAAGCCCCGGTGATCGTCCACGCTTTGTGGGATATACTGGCTTTTGTGAGATACATGTGAGACAGGACAGCGGGTGACATCGCTAGATCTAAGTGCGCATGTATTGCTGCACGGCCGAAGGCGATTGCGGTGATCGATAATAAACTATATCAAGGAGGCTTAAATGTTCAAGATTCTTCTGACTTTTGTGCTGTCAATGTCCCTGACAATCTGTGGATTTTCACAGGACCTACCATCAGGCTCGAAAGCAGGGCCGATGGACTCTGTGGAGTACTCCGTAGTCGCTGCGGTAGTCAAAGCAGATCACTTGCCGAAGCATCCGCGCTGGTTCATGCTGTCCAATCGGACGACGACATTTGAGTGCGATCCGCCCGCTAATACCGGTTTCAGCTTTGTGGGCTGCAGCGGCATGCGGACTCAGGACCAATCCCCGCAGGACGTGTACAATATGCTTGCGGGCAGCCTCCACTCCCTGACGACAGAGGTCTTTCTCGACCTGATGTCGAAGTCGGAGACCAGCACTGTCGTAGATAAGACTCTGCCATTGAATGTCAAACAAATCATCTGGGGACCAACGTCAACTTCGAGTGTCCCGAAAGAGCTCGGCGCTCCGGACTTTGCCGTCTACCATTCGCGGGTAGGCTTCAATAAGGAAAAGACGCTTGCTCTTGTGTACGTTGCCGCGGCAAACTGGACCGACAGCTCGAAGACCTACGGGGAATACGTCATGCTCGGGTGGCAAGAAGGGGGCTGGACGATCCTCGAAAGGTATAAGATGTGGAGTATGAAGTAAGTCGGGTTCAATAGATATTGTCACTGCGCTGACGGAGGGGCGTGTGCCAGGATGCGCTCGGGTAGCCCGGCATCGCGGCTTGGATTTCCACTAAGAGCATATCCCGCCCAAAATACTTTATATGAGGGGATCCCGCAAGGCGGTGAGGGGAATGAGAACTGAAAAGGGAGAGTGCCATCAAGTGACGGATTGCCGTCACTCGAAAACTCGGGACATGCTAGTCGCACGAAGCAAGGTACTCCTCTCGCGTTTCATGAGACGAAAATAGATTCACCTCCATACCCGTGCAACCATTTCAACGTTCCTGCATTATTGATTCAGATGTATTACAATATGGTACGATGACCGACCCGGAACTTCTCGAAAGAATCAAGGCCGACCCTGGAGCTTTCTCGGTCGTCTTCAAGGAATACTATAAGCCGATCTTTGGCTACGTGCTTAGGAGAACGGGGAAAGTGGACGACTCAGCTGACATCGCGGCGGAGACATTTTACAAGGCGCTGAAATACATAAATGCATTCACATATAAGGGTGTATCTCTCAAGGTTTGGCTCTATCGCATCGCGACAAACGAACTCAATATGTATTTCAGAAAAAAGAGATCCTCACTCCTGGATAGGGTCGACATCGAGTCCGCCGGGTCGCTGAGAGCATCGCTCAACGAAGATCGAAAGCAGATCGAAGAGGAGTTCCATAGACACGAGGAATTCCAGGCGGTTCTCGCCGCGCTCAAGACGCTCCCGATCAAATACCAGGAAGTGATCTCACTTCGTTACTTCGAAGAGAAGGACAACGGGGAGATATGCGCGATACTCGGGATCAAGGAAGGAACACTGAAGTCGCTCATTTCCAGAGGGCTTCGAAAACTTCACGAGATGTGCAACCAATTCTGAGGCGAGGAATTAACGATGGAAGAAATGCAGGAATTTGAAGAGAGACTGAAACATATGGAGAAACCCATGGTTGATGAACTGAAACACCAGGATGTCCTGGCAAATGCGATCGCCGAGGCCCGCAACAGGTCTCTCGTGAGCTGGTGGTGGCTTGGCGTTTCGCTATACGTCTTGGTCGCGCTTTTCATGAAGACATTGTTTGTTCCGCATGAGACCCTGACGAGGAACCTCCACGAATTCGCGACGAGAGACGGATGGTTGTCCATCCTCGTGTTCCTGATTCTTCCAGGATTATCTATAGCCATGAATTTACCTGCGATGCTGAGGATCTATCGTGAAGCTGGAAAGCCTCAGGCTTCCGGACTCCTGCGGATAGTGTGGCTGAACGTTGTTATAGTTTTAGTGTCGATTATCGTCATATTCATTTACTTATAATGGAGCGGAGCAAAATGAAATTACTTTGGTTCAGGCGGAAAGGGATATTCTACCTCCCGGCTTCCTTGGCAGGGTGGCTCGTTTTTGTCGCCGGTGTAGTAGGTGCAGTTTACGCATTCCTGAGGATCGACAGCCACTCTCACTCCGCAAGCGATACCTTGATCAACTGGGTGTTCTATCTCCTGATAATTGGTGCCTTGTATAATCTGATCGCGTACTTCACGACGGGTGCGGGGTGGCATTCTCATACTTAACCCGTCATCGCGAGGGACAAATTAAGGCATCCATTAGAAATGGACGCCTTGCTAGAGCGCCAATCCGCCCGCGGCGGATTTCGAGATTCGTTGAGCCGTCCAATTTATTGGATGGTGATTCAAGGATTTTACCGCTCTCATCTAACCCGTCATTGCGGTGGCGCCTTAAGCGCCAGAAGCAATCCTATTCGTGAAATCACTAACCAAGGGATTGCTTCGTCGCCCTGCAAGCAGGCCTCCTCGCAATGACAGGAGACGTGAGGGGGATTGTAACACTACAGGTTTGTCATTTCAGCGAGCGCTCTTTGCGAGGAGAAATCTTCTATGGAGATCGTAAATGCTGGCTCAACTTGAATCGGAATGGAAGAGTGTGGTGTACGGACTTAGGAAAAAATGGCAATTACGAAATTCCCTTCTTCGATCTAACTCACCCTCTTCGCGCAAAGCGCGATTTCCCCCTCTCTAATTTATTAGAGAGGGGGACTAAGGAGGTGAGTTCGACGCGACGGGACTCCATTTTCGCAAGGGATTATTCAGATCACGCAAACTGAGCCACTCAACTCCTAACTGAATCAGTACCCGATCGTGAATGCCGGATTGAGTGGAAGCTAATGCAAGATTCCTCTCCGCCTATTCATCGGACAGGCGGATCCCTTCGAGACACGCACTTGTTTGGTCGGAATGACAAGAGACGCAGAGGGATTGCCGCCCCCCGCCACTCGAAAGGGATAGACTACCGCAATTCTTGGAGGAGAAAAAAAGGATATAATCTTCTGTCGATTTCCCGCCTTCTCAAACGACTACTTAATGTGAACGATAATTTAGCAAATAAAAAACAAGAGGAGGAAAAAGTCATGGAAGCAACAATAGATTATTCAGCAACTGCTCGGCGCTCGCACGGTCGAGGCGCTGTCTGGACAGGTCGAATCATAACCGGCATTGTCGTGTTATTTATGCTCTTCGACAGCATCACAAAGATACTGAAGGTGGACGCCGTGGTGAAAGCCTCTGCCCAGCTCGGATATTCGGCAAACACGATCATGGCAGTAGGCATAATCTTATTCGCGTGTCTGGTAGTTTACTTATATCCGCGCACTGCGATTCTCGGAGCGGTCTTGTTGACGGGATACCTCGGCGGCGCAGTCGAAGCTAACTTGCGCGTTGGCACACCCCTCTTCAGCAACATCCTGTTCCCGGTTTACTTCGGCATACTGGTCTGGGCGGGACTCTATCTTCGCAACAGCCGCGTGCGCGAATTCTTGTCGTTTCGAAAAGCTGAATAACATCAATGACTGATCTGATATTGGGGGAGTTGAAAACGTATTCTCAGCTCCCCCCTGATTTACTTGAAGTATCCGGATCATGGAACAGCATGGTCACGCATCGTGTTAGTATAATAAATCAGATCGCTAAGGCAAGCTACGACAGGACATAGAATGAGTCCACCGACAAGTTCATTGAAGAATAAAAAAGAGGGAGGAAATAACAGTGCGTAAAGTGATCGTTTTCAATTTCATATCGCTGGATGGCTATTTCGTCGACGCGAAAGGCGACATGAGCTGGGCTCACGACAGTGATCCCGAATTTCAGGCGTTTGTTCAGGACAACGCAAAGGGCGGCGGCGAATTTCTGTTCGGCAGAAAAACCTATGACTTGATGGCAAGTTACTGGCCAACGGAGATGGCGCGTACGAATGACCCCATCGTTGCACAGGCAATGAACAACCAGCCGAAGGTTGTTTTCTCGAGGTCTATGGAGAAAGCCGCATGGAGCAACACGAAGCTAATCAAAGATAATGTAGTCGGCGAGGTACGAAAGATGAAGAAAGAATCCGGGCCGGGCCTGGTGATCTTCGGAAGCGGAACGATCGTATCCCAACTGGCTGAGGAAGACATGATCGATGAATATCAGTTCATCGTCGTTCCAATCGTTCTCGGCAAGGGAAGGACAATGTTCGAAGGCGTGAAAGAGAAATTGAAACTGAAGTTGACTAAATCGAGAGCCTTCAGGAGTGGGAGTGTCTTCCTTTGCTATGAACCTATACGCGATTAAAAAGGGATCTATGAGAATCCTTTTTTCCCATGTCGATTTTGTCTGACCTCAATCGACTACTTAGTGAACAAGATGACAATTCGAAAACTATCGACGAGGGAGAAATGAACGAAGTCGGTTATTTTGAAATCCAGTCGTCGGAACCGAAAAGAGAGTTAGAATTCTATAAAGAAGTGTTCGGATGGAAATTTGTCAGGGAAGAACTTGTTCCGATCGAGTATAGAATCGAAACCGACGGCATCAATGGAGGACTCTTAAAAAGGCCGGCAAAGGTGCCTCCAACGGAACATGGTACGAATGCGTTTGTTTGTTCTGTTCAAGTCGACAACTTTGACAAAACAAGCGACTTGATATTGAAAAATGGCGGGCAAGTTGCACTCCCAAAATTTGCTGTACCAGGACGGTGCTGGCAAGGCTATTTTCTCGATCAGGACAACAATACCTTCGGAGTTTTCGAAGTAGATGAACATGCGAAATAAATTTCATTAACGATCAACATAGGAGATACTACAATGCGATTCATGATGTTTATGATCCCGCCGGAATACCAGCCAAACGCATCGCCGAAACAAAAGGCGGATGCGAACTTTGCTCCTCCAAAGGAAGCAGTAGAAGCGATGAACAAGTACAACGAGGAAATGGCAAAAGCCGGAATCCTCATATCACTCGATGGTCTTCATCCTTTATTGAAAGGTGCCCGCGTTACGTACAAAGGCGGTAAAGCAACCGTAACCGACGGGCCCTTCGTGGAAGCGAAGGAAGTGGTCGGCGGCTACTGGCTGATCGATGTGAAGTCAAAAGAAGAAGCGGTCGAGTGGGCAAAGAAATGCCCGGCAGTTAAAGTCGACAGCGGCGCAGTCATAGAGGTGAGACAGATATTTGAGATGTCTGAGATGCCTCCTGAAGTCCGGAAAGCCGGAGAAAGCAAAGTGGTACAGGAAGCGATCGAGAAAAAAAGAAAATCTAAAGTACCCGCCCGTTAGTCGATCGGGAAGCGGTAGTTAAAAATGAACAAAGTGATTGTTTACCTTGGTCTCAAACTCGACGGCGTCATGCAGGCGCCGGCGCGGCCCGACGAGGACACCCGCGGCGACTTCAAGCACGGCGGCTGGGCGGTGCCGTACATCGACTCCGTCAGCATGGCAGCGGAATTCTTGTCCGATCGTTGATGAAGCACAATTTGATCGACGAGTACCACCTTTCCATTCACCCATTGGTTCTCGGATCGGGAAGCCGCCTCTTTCCGGATGGCAGCCCATTTTCTGCCCTTAAGCTGATCGACAGTAAGATTACGACAACCGGAGTGATAATGGCAACCTATCGACCAACTTCTGGGCAGGAGTGAAAATAACTGACTCAAAGTATAAGAAACCATTGCAAAAAAGATAAGGAATAGCCATGAAATACATTTGTCTTGGTTACATGGACGAAAAAATTTTCGAGGAATTTTCCGAAAGCGAACGGAGTAATTTTGTGGATCAGTGTTTTTCGTATGATGAAGAGCTGAAGAGAACCGGCCGTTACGTCGGCGGCGAAGCTCTTCAACCTGCACTGAACGCGGCCACCTTACGAATCAAGAATGGCCGCGTGTCGGTCACGGATGGGCCGTTCGCCGAAACGAAAGAACAGATCGGTGGAATCATGATACTTGAGGCGGACGACCTGAACCATGCAATACAGCTTATGTCGAAACATCCGTCGCTCGCTCTTAATAAAGGAGGAGGATGTTGGGAGATTCGGCCCGCCGCCGATCTAAGCGCGATGATTGAGGAAAGCGAGAAAAGACGCGGTGAAAAGGAACAGGATGTGCCGTGAAGTACATTTGCCTCGCATACGAGGAAGAGCATAAGCTGAACACCCTCACGAAGAGTGAATGGGATTCCTTGCGAACTCAAACGATGAATTATGTTGAAGATCTTAGACGCCGTGGTAAATTCATTTCAGCAGAACCATTGCAGAGCGTCCGCAACGCGACGACGGTTCGAGTTCGCAATAGGAAACTATCCATCACCGACGGCCCTTTCTCTGAAACCAAAGAAACGCTTGGTGGGTTCTTTCTTATCGAAGCATCTGATTTGAATGAGGCGATACAGATCGCATCAGAGTGGCCTTCAGCTCGTTTCGGTAGCATTGAGATACGACCGGTCGAGAACGGATTGAGAGAAGACGGGCGGTATGAAACTGTTCGGTGATAGATGCCGGTTGTCGATTTCCATGATCACCAATCGACTATTAATAGAAGGAGAACAAAGATGACATCAAAACAGAAAATAACCCCGTTCCTATGGTTCGATAAGGAAGCCGGTGAAGCGGCAGAGTTTTACAACTCTATTTTTAAGGGATCGAAAATCAAGGAGACAAGAAAACTTGGAAATACGCCGTCCGGTACTGTAGAGATTGTGACCATCGAGTTGCTAGGCCAGGACTTTACATTCATGAGCGCAGGTCCGTTTGTTAAATTCAATGAGTCAATCTCGTTCGTAGTACCGTGTGAAACCCAAAAGGAGATAGACTACTACTGGGAGAAGCTGTCTGCAGATCCGAAAGCCGAACAATGCGGCTGGCTTAAGGATAAATACGGTCTGTCATGGCAGATTATTCCGACCATTTTGGCTAAGATGCAAAAAGATAAGGACAAGACCAAGGTGGCACGTGTAACACAGGCTTTTCTGAAGATGAAAAAGTTCGATATCGGGGAATTGAAACGAGCTTACGAAGGAAAATAATGAAGGACAATAATAAAAGGAGATGCAATTATGGCAACATTCAATCCATACTTGAACTTCAAAGGAAATACCGAAGAAGCATTTAATTTCTACAAATCGGTTTTCGGCGGAGAGTTCGTCGCGATCCAGCGATTTAAGGAGACTCCCTTCGGGGATCAAGTTCCGGCCGATGCGAAAGACAAAATCATGCATGTCTCTTTGCCCATCGGCAAAGGAAATATTCTGATGGGTACGGACGCTCTCGAATCCATGGGGCATAAATTGTCGTATGGCAATAATTTCAATATTTCAATTGAGGCAGACAGCAAAGAAGAAGCAAGAAAACTATACGATAAACTCTCCATAGACGGCAAAATAGAGACGCCGATCCATGACGAATTCTGGGGCGCCTACTTCGGGATGTTCACCGACAGGTTCGGAACAAGATGGATGATCAATTATACTTATCCGAAACAGAAGTGATCTTGAAAGGAAATCAACGGTGTTTCAAGAATCTTTCGAAATGATAGCAGTCGGATTGACCATGTTGGCTGTTGCGCGCGGCCAAGACAGCAGTGGCTATGCTCCTGTGGGTGCATTGAAAATGTATTACGAGATTCATGAGACCAGCCATGACAGGGTTCCGCTCGTTCTGCTTCACGGCGGCGGTTCGACGATTCAAACGTCCTTCGGAGCGATTTTACCGTTGCTCTGCAAAGATAGGGAAGTCGTCGCGGTTGAACTGCAGGGGCACGGGCATACCGCAGATATTGACCGTCCCGAATCTTTCGAGCAAGATGCAGATGATGTCGCGGCTCTGATGCATTACTTGAAAATTGATAAAGCCGACTTCTTTGGGTTCAGCAACGGAGGAGGGGATGCTCTGCAGATCGCAATCCGGCATCCCAAGCTTGTCCGTAAGCTTGTCGTTGCTTCGGCCGCGTTCAAACGAGATGCGTTTTCAAAACAGTTCTGGGACAGGATGGAACATGGCACACTTGACGATATGCCCTCAGCTTTGAAGGAGGCTTACCTGAAGGTGGCACCGCACCCGAATGATTTGCAGGTTATGTTTCAAGAAGACAGGAATAGAATGCTGCAGTTCAAAGACTGGCCCGCAGACGAAATTCGTTCTATAGAATCGCCGGTGTTGATAATGAATGGTGACCACGACGTTGTCAGACCCGAACACACAATCAAGATGTATCGTCTCCTGCCGCATGGACGATTGGCGATCCTTCCCGGGGCTCACGGAGAGTACATCGGTACAGCAGAAACAACAAAGGAAGGAAACAAACCGCCGGCGGCCGCTGCTTCAATAATAGAAGGATTTCTCGTCGAACCTATGCCGCAAGCGGCTACTAAATAAAAATATTAAGGAGCATGATCAATGAAAAGTATATCGAAGACGGTCGATGGATACCTTGGTGCTTTAGATGAAGACAAGCGCATAGCACTTGAGAAGCTTCGGAAGATCATCAAAGGTGTTGCACCGGGAGCTGAAGAATGCATAAGCTACCAGATGCCGGCATTCAGGATGGAAGGAAGAGTTCTCCTGTGGTTTGGTGCCGGAGCAAATCATTGCGCTTTCTATCCGGGGGGCATTGTAGAGCAATACAAATCTGAGCTCAAGGACTACAAGACCAGTAAAGGCACTATTCAATTTCAGCCTGACAAACCGATACCGACATTGCTTGTGAAGAAAATAGTAAAAGCGAGAATTGCCGAGAATAAGAACCGGTTCTCAAAGAAGAGAGCGTGAATTTGGCAACGCCTCATTTAGAGCACGATGTTTTCTGAGATGAGAAAACTAATCTTAGCTATAAACGTTTCGCTCGATGGATTCGGCGATCATACCGTCGCGGTCGCTGACGATGAATTGCATGAGTTTTACAGCGGCTTGCTCGACACATCGGATCTCGCGGTGTTCGGCAGAGTGACTTACTAGCTCATGGAAAGCTATTGGCCTCATGTACACGATGATCCCGCTGCTACGAGAAGCATTCTCGATTTTGCCGATAAGTTCAATGCCATCCCTAAGATTGTGTTTTCACGGACTCTCCAGAAAGCGGAATGGAACAATACGAGATTGGTTAAGGATAACATGGCGGAAGAAGTCATCACGTTAAAACAACAGCCGGGCAAGAACATCTCATTGGGTGGAATAAGTGTTGCTCAAGAGTTTATGAGGCGAGATTTGATCGATGAATATTGGCTCGCGATTCAACCGGTAGTTTGCGGAAAGGGAAGACGGTTGTTCGATGGTGTGAGCCACATGATTAGATTGAAACTCATAGACAGAAAAACATTCAAATCCGGCGTTGTGGTCTTACACTGCGTGTCCGCAAGGTGACTTGTTCTTGACAAACGAGAAACACCGGTAGGAAGTCTCGGGGGAAATTATTAAGTTTAATTACCATGTATTAACAAGCACGCCGTCTCTCGGAGTAATTGCCGGGAATCCCGAAAGGATTGAACCAGAGAAAGGTCTCTGAGACTTTTCTCTTCGATTTAGTCTATCCCTATTCATGTCATTATCGTTCAATGAATTTCAAATCAAGATGCTTAAGATAAGAAACGCTATTTCAATAATTAGACAGTCGCTCAGAAGCGAGGAGCTGGATTATACACAGGGGAGCGTTCCGAAGGCTGTAATACTGCTCGCGATACCGATGATCCTTGAGCTGAGTTTGGAGAGTGTTTTCGCTCTTGTAGATATGTTCTTCGTAGGAAAATTGGGGCGGAACGCAATTGCTACTGTCGGCTTGACGGAATCCGTCATCACGATTATTTATTCCATCTCGTTTGGATTGAGTTCGGCTGCGACGGCTATTGTCGCCAGGAGAATTGGCGAGAAAAATCATGAGGCTGCGTCAAAGGCCGGTGCCCAATCACTTTTAGTTGCCCTGGTTGTGGCGGTTGCCCTAGGTACGGTTGGGATGATATTTTCCGGAAATATCTTGGCACTTATGGGTGCAACTCCCGATGTTGTGAGGGATGGAGCGATATTTACCCGCATAATGTTTGGCGGGAGTCTGTCGATCATACTTTTGTTTCTCATTAACGGCATTTTCCGTGGAGCAGGCGACCCTGCGATGGCGATGAAAAGTTTGTGGATTGCCAGCGGTGTGAATATTGTTTTGTGCCCGATTCTCATCCGTTTTTTCGGATTAAAAGGGGCTGCGATGGCTACAGTGGCAGGAAGAAGTTCCGGTGTGCTCTTTCAATCTTATCACCTGTTCAGAGGAAGCGGTTTACTAAAAGTTCACCTGCCGCTTTTTCGATTCGACTCCCATGTAATCAGATCCATTCTGAACATCTCCTGGCCTGCTGCTTTTCAATTTATTATTTCCAGCGGAAGCTGGATTTTGATTGTCCGCTTGGTGGCTGAAACCGGCGGAACAACTGCGTCGGCAGGATGCCAGATTGCTTTGAGGAGTTTTATCTTTTTCATTCTTCCTGCCTGGGGATTGAGCAACGCGGCGGCGACATTGGTGGGTCAGAATCTCGGCGCCAAACAACTGCAGCGAGCGGAACAAAGTGTCATGCTCATAGCTAAATACAATACTGTTTTCATGAGCCTTGTGATGCTGCTTTTCTTGTTCTTTTCAACTCCTATCGTTCGATTCTTCTCGCAAGACGAATCGGTAATAAGGCATGGTGCATTATCTTTAGAAATTTTCGGATCGGGTTTCATCTTTTACGGAATCGCCATGGTTATGACCCAGGCACTTAATGGCGCAGGTGATACAAGGACGCCTACAGTGATCAATTTCGTTTGCTTCTGGCTGCTTCAAATTCCACTGGCTTACTTTTTGTCCGAAGGACTGAAAATGAATTGGTCGGGAGCACTGGTGGCAATACCGATAGCCGAAACTGTGATCGCGCTGGTAACCTGGTACTATTTCAAAAAGGGTAAATGGAAGGAAGTAAAGATATGAGAAAACTCTATTTATTCAACCTGGTAACGCTTGACGGCTTCTTTGAAGTGCCCCACCACTAACTCGATTGGCACAACGTCGACGAAGAGTCTTGTACTGGCGATGAGATTCGAACTCATGACCCCTTGATCCACAGTCAAGTGCTCTAACCAAACTGAGCTACGCCAGCATGCACACAAACTTGTACATAATTTAATGAAATGAAGGTACAACCTCAACGCTTGGTGTGATTCATTTTTGCGGAATCATTTCGAGATGTGCTTCTTCCGTCTGTTTCTGTTCATCTCTTCCAGGCGGAACTTTCTCTTCTCGTATGCTGCCCAATAAGTTCCAGCGTTATTTTTTTTCAGGTTTCGCACGAATGTAGCCGAATTATCATCATATAAGGAGAGCACAGTTCCGATGCTGTCCTGTAAGGCGCGTATTGAATCGCCGCTCATGATAAAATTCTGCATCAGCATTGAGAAAACGAGCGTGTCTTTCGGGAGCAAAACATATCCCGAAAGCGTGCTCACGCCGCTAATCGAGCCTGTTTTGGCAAGGATTTTTCCCACGGCGAAATCTTTATTCATTCTCTTCTCCAGCGTGCCATCAATTCCGGAAACGGGAAGGGAATGCATGAAGACGTCCCGGTACGGCTGATTTAAATCGTAATTCAAAACCTTTACTATCGCATCCGGAGTGATTAAATCGTAATGAGACAGTCCGGAACCATCGACTATATAATATTCAGTTGAATCGACTCCGCATTGGCTCAGGAAAGTTTTTTCGAGTTTTATGCCGTTGTCGGCGCTCCCGGTCTGTCCGTAAATTATGTTAGGAACGCTGCGCAGGAGACATTCGGCTCCCAGATTGTCCGACACTTTGTTGACATAAGTGACGACGGTGTCCAATGAGTGATCCAGTGTCCAGATGGTACCCGGTCCGGTTGCTGCCTTGTTTATCCGACCTGCAATATCCATCCGGAGCAAAGAATCTTCGACGACGACTCTGCCACGCAGTTTGATATTGTGCCTCTCGAGCATCTCTTTGAATACGGTTCCAAAATAATGCGAGGGGTGCCTGACGGAAAAATAATAATCGGAGGGTGAAAGGTAGGGGGAGTATTTTCCGCTCACCGATATTGTATTTATGTCGTTTGTCATCACCCTGGTAACGGAAAGGCTGTCAAATATGTCCGCGACGGCGGTTGAAGCGATGCGAACAAAAGCTGTAACCGGTTGTGTCGTTATCAGAAGATTGTGTTTGATCGAATCTAAGGATACGAGTACTTCGATCGTATTGTGGTCCAAGCAAGCTGGTGCGATGAACATTTGGTAGTCACCCGGCTCATCGTCCCACATCCAGCCTGAGCCCCATTCAAGCGAATCAAATTTTGAAGCGTCGATAACAAGATTGCCGTCTATGCTTTCGATTCCACTGCCCGAGATAATACCTGCAATTGAATCAAGATCCGCGTGAGAAACAATCGGATCTCCGCAGGCAGCTGCAACCAGGTCTCCGTCAATTGAGTTAGGTCGGCGGATGCCGTCAACAATAAATCTTGTTCTGAATCTGTAATCGATTCCGAGATTTTGAAGTGCGAAAGACGCGGTGACAATTTTCAGGTTGCTTGCGGGATTTAAGAGGAAACCGGAATTGAATTCATAGATATTCTTTCCATCTCTCCGCGAATATATGTCGATGGCTTTGACGGTCCTCGGCGTGTTTGATCTTTTTATTATAAAGTTTATCTCACGTTTGAGAACTGCCTGTGACTTGGACCCTTTCACCCGCGCGTCGAGCGGAAATGAAACAACGAGGACAATAAAAGCAATGGAGAAATATGAAATATTTCTCATCTCCATATTTTTCTAACTTCCTAAATCTTTATTTATGCGGCTTCCCGAATTTTCTATAAAGTGTGCTCTTGTTAACCCTCAAGATTTTCGAGGCTTCACCGTAGTTATTGTTGGATTCTTTCAAAACTTTCTTGACATATTCTGCCTCAACCTCATTTAAACTGAGATTTGTCGGAAGGTGGGCAGACCACGATGATGCGTCTTTCGGACTCGCAGTCGGAAGCTCGATATCCGAAAGCGACAGAACTCGTCCGGTCGCCAGCGCGATTGAGCGGTCGATAAAATTTTCAAGCTCTCTGACATTCCCGGGCCAATCGAGTTTTTTCAGAGTCGACAGGAGTTCGTCGGAGATGCCGGAAATTTTTTTATTGTGCTGACGAGTGTATTTCGTCATGAAATGCGCAATCAACAGCGGGATATCCTCCTGTCGCTCTCTAAGGGGCGGAAGCTCTATCCTTATTACACTGAGACGATAGAACAAATCCTCACGAAAAAGTTTTTCTCTGACAAGCTGCTCGAGGTTGCGGTTTGTCGCTGCGATTATCCTTACATCCACAATTTTCGAGACCGAACTCCCAATCCTTCGGACCTCATGCTCTTGCAGCACTCTCAAAAGTTTCGGCTGAAGTTG